>JAXHTV010000031.1 GCA_034189865.1 Pseudomonadota bacterium
GGGGGCGCAGGTCGTTTAATTGCGCATCCGCTTCCAGGTCTTCCAGGGTCTCAAAGATCACCGGGGCACCGCCTTCCGGCGGGGTGTATTTGAACTGCAAACCGGCGGCGACGGTGCCGGCGGCGACGGTGCCGGCTGCGCCCTCCTTCAGAACCAACGCCAGCGCCGTGGACGCCGAAGCCGGCGGGGCCGGATGGTAGTCCAACATCTCGACGATGCGGCGGACATTGTCCCACTGGGTCGCCGTACCGAGATACGCTTCGTTGGCGTAAGCGTCGAGGTGCTCGGTCAATACGTGGCAGGCCCGGGCAAAGCTGCGCGCGATCTCCCAGCCGTAGTCCTGCCGCTCACCGTGGTATTGGGCTTGGATGCGTCTTAGGTATTCGCTATTGGCGTGTGGCTCGTCGGCCTCCGGCGGCGGCGTCACCTGCAGCGCATTCCACTGTGGGAATTGTTCCGCCAGTGTCTCGCGCAGCGCCTCCAGATAGGTCACGGCGTTGCCGTCCACGTACCGGAACCGACTCAAGCCAGCGCGATTCCAACGGGTGAGGTCTTTCCGGTCGCTCATCCGCGCCACCCCCCATGCAGAACTAACCGGAAATAGCCCCGTTCGGGTCGATCCGGCCGGTTGTCGCACACGGCGATTTCCAAATCACTCAACACGATCTCGCCCGCAGCGGACTGATCCGGGTACTGCCCCCCCACGCGCTTGAAGCGATTCAGGCACACGCTTTGAACCCCGTCCAGATCCATCAGGGCCTGAAAAATATCCGCGGCGTAGAGCTCTTCGCCAAAACGCAGCCGACCGGGCTCGAAAAAGCCGCCGGGGTCCGTTCCCAAGGCCTGGGCCACGGCTCGACGCACTTCGGATTGGTAGTAGTCGCCGGTGACCTGGATGGAGATATCGAGATAGATTCCCACCGCCACGGCGCCCTGCAGAAACACTTGTTGCCCGGCCATGCGATAGGCGTCGACATAGGGCCGCAGGATGGTGCGGATAGTCGGTGATTGATCCAATGGCGGCAAGGACAACCCGCGCTCAGCGTGAAACTGTTCGATCTGCGGGCGCAGATCAGAGGGGTAATCGTCGATGGGGGTGTCCAGCTCGCGGTTGTTCCAGCCGATGATCGCCACGCGGACCAGTTCCCAGGAACCGCCCCATTCCGTCCAGGCCTGCGCCCGCAATACCAAAGGATGCTCTTCCAGCCGGATACCGTAGTCATCGGTGGTGACCATACGGTGTTGGGTGTGGACGGCACGGGGTCCAGCGTAGCGCGCCAAGTCCATGGCGTGGGGATTGTCCAACCAATACCGCGTGAGCCGATCGGCGGCGACTTGCGGGTCGGGGTCGCCCTCGATATCGCCCCGGGCGGTGGCCGTTGCAACCGCGTCATAGCCAATCATGCTCAACAGCCTTCGCACTGATTCCGGCCGTCGGGCTGTTTCCAGATACGATTCCGCCGCCACCCGGTCGGTCATGTCCGACAACTGATCCAGCACAGCCGCCAGGACTTCCACCAGGACCACCTCCAGATCCCCCGGCGTCCAGCGGCGACGTTCGGGAAACCGCGCCATCAGCTCTTCCAGCATGAACTGGGTAAAGCTGTCGTAGTCCCGCACCCGCCAGTCGAAGTCGTCCCCTACCTCGGGCAAGGCGTCGGGCAATTTAACGGTGCGCTCGCCGCAATCCGGGCATTGGCCGGTAAAGCTCAGCTCGGCGGTGGGTGTTTTCGCCATGGCCCTATCCCGTGACCTCGAATCGGTGACTTTCCTGGTGACCGATGGCCGCCAGGGTGTAGCTGATCACGACAAAGAGCTTCTCCTCCTCGCCGTACACGTCCAGAACCAGCGTTCGGGGGTCCACCTCTCCGTGCAGGGCCTCCGCCAAACTGGCGAGCAAGCGTTTCTTGGTCACTTCCCACAAGGGCGAATTGTTGGGTTCAAACACCAATGAGCGCACACCGATGCCGAATTCCGGTCGAAATACCCGTTCCCCCGGATCGGTGAACAGGACCTGCTCGATTTGCTCGCGCACGTGGGCCGCCCGGCCGCTGGTCCGAGCGCCGTCGGCCTTAACGCGGAACGGAAAGGCCAAATACCCCGGGTCGCTCAATCGTGGCATGACCAATCGCTCCTCAAGCCGTCATCACTTTCATGGACAAACTACTCATCTCGCCCTGGGGTATGGGCGGACCGGAGGGTCCCACGCCGGTGGGATGCACATGGGTGGCGAACAAGGTCAGAAAGCTCTGGCCTTTGATCACCGGCTCGCCGCCGGCGCCACCGAGCATGACCTGCGAACCCTCGATCACGATCTGCTGTCCTTTGACATTGATGCCCGAGGCGGCCATTTCGATCTTGTTGCCGTTGGCATCTTCGACCGTGGTACCGGCACTGGTCATGGTCAAGGTGTTGCCGTTGGCGTCCTCGACGATCACTTGCCCGCCGGCGGCGTCCAGGGTGAGCTTGGCGCCTTGGGCGTCGGTGATGGCCACGGTGCCGTCTTTATCCACCTGCATTTCGGCACCGGCCGGATGACGCAAGCTGAATTGTTCTTCGCCCTCGGCGTCGTCGAATTGAACGGTATGCCCGGACGGTGTGCGGAACAAGGTGGTGGTGGGCTCATCCAAAGCCGCCTCCGCCGGGACGGTTCCCGGTTGCCAGAAGGTGCCGGTCCAGATGGGCTGGGCAATATCGCCCTCTTCGAATTCCACCCAAAGCTGGGCACCCACCTCGGGAATGGCAAACATTCCCTGATTGTCCAAGCCGCCCACCGGCGCACACGGCAAGGCCCAACCCACCGGTTCGGAGGCCAGAACGGAAGGAACCTGGACCAACACCCGCCCGAGCTGCTCGGGATCGGCCCGATCCAACACAAAACCGCGGTACTTGCCGTAGTACTTGCCTTCGATTCGTTTGGCGAGTTTGGTCAGTAATTCTTCGTCCATCATGGCTCTCCAACGGTGCTCGTCACGATCACGGCCCGGTCAGGCATCGTCTCCGTAGGCATTGCGAAGCAATCGAAACGCCTGCCGATAGCCTTCGGCATCGAATCGGTGATTGACCTCGTCCACGTAGTACACCCCACCCATGGACTCGCCGACGCCGTCCACCCGCACGGGCAAGCCCACGCGCAGCACGTAGCCATAAAGGGTGCCGTCCAACTCACCCTCGGCATTGAGTTTCAGGGCGAACTCGTTGGCCTTGCGCTGGGCCAGGGCGGTCAGTTCCTCTTCGTTACGCCCACCCTCTTTGGACATGCGCCAGGTGAACGCCTCCAGCCCGGCCGCGCCGCTGTCGGCGGAACGGGTCCCCAACAGTGGCAAATCCGGTTCCACCACCACTTCGGTGACGCCCGCACCTTCCGGTTCTGCCAGTTCGAACGCGACCTGGTCGGGCTGATGACCGTCAAAACGGGTGGAAAAACGCAGGCAATTGGTGGACTGCCCGGCATAAACATTGATCGTGGGCTGGGGCTCGGCGTCCAACCGCATGGGGCCGAAGTACACATGGCCGGCCTCGAACAAGAGTTCGTAGCCGTTGGCCTCGGCCCGCCGGCGCAAGTAGGCGATATCGGTGGAATCCTGGTTTTGCTGCACCAACTCAGATTGGCCGGCGCCGTTATCGGGATCGGGGCTGAGGCCGTACTTGTCGGCGATTTGCTGAACAATGTCCTCATCGCTGACCGGCTCTTCCTCGGTGCCCCACACCACGCGAACATGTTCGCGGTCCAGCCGCAAAGACTCATCGCGACACTGCACCGTCAGCGTCGCGGCGTTTTGTTGCTCGGGGTAGTCCACATCGACCTGGCGGACATAACCTCGCATCACCTCTTCGGTTCGACTGCCGAACGCGGCCTCAATCACGATGGGCGCCCAGGGAATGAAAACTTCGTCGTCCAAAACGGTCCAGCGGCCGTGCTCGTCGCGGCGAATTTCAAAGCGCAACGTCGCCTCGGTGGATATTTGGCGGCCGGAATCCGCCGTGACCTCCGTCAAAAAAGGGTAGAAATCGGTGATTTCCTCACCATCCACCTTGATGACACATTCGGCCGGCTCACGGAACGAATCGGAAAATAAATCCAAAAGGCCCATTATTCGCGTGCCTTCGGGATCAGGATGACTTCACCGGCCATATCCTCGAGCACCACGTCGGCGCCATTGAGAAATTCCGGATTGGCATCGACGATTCGCCACCACAGCCGGTCGTCGTTGTAATAATGCCGGGCCAGCAAATCGAGCCGGTCGCCTTCGCGAACAGTGTGCTCCAACACACCGGTGGCCGCCCCGATGGTGCGGGGGCGAATGCCGTCAAACACTGCAGCGCCCTCCCCGCTAAAACCGGCCGTTTGGGCATAACGGGAATTCTTGCGGAACATTAGAACAGCCCCCCGATGGCGCTGCCGATGGTCCGGCCTGTATTGAGGGTTGCACCCACCATCTGCCGCACTTGCTCCACCGTCCAAAACGGGTTGTTGCTTTCGATGACCTGCAGGCCCAAGGTCGCTTCCGCGCGATAGGGAATAAGCGACGGCAAATGGGCCTTTTCGTCAACCCGAACGCTGGTGAGAAACACCGGCAGGATGTGCAAACCCCAAACGAATAACAGCACCGATGCCGACTCGTGGCGCTGGAATGCGCGTTCCCCGCCCAGCCCCAGGCTGGCCAGGGTTTGCAAGCCGCCAGGGCCTTGGGATTTGGGTGCCAGCATGGTGAATAAGGTATCGAGCTCCGGCTGAATCCCAAACTCCGTGGCAATCGCTTCGCCCGCGTCCATGCGATCGGTGGCATCGAGCAGTATGGTCAGGTTGAACGACTCCGGCTGCACCGAGACCCCCTGCGAAACCCGCGGAGTTTCGGTGGGTGAGACAAAGTCGTAACCGCCCCGGGTGCCAGGCGCATTGCCGGTTTCCACGGTGATGGTTCGGTTCCGGGTTAGCGTCTTGGGGTTAAAATCGAACACCAGCACTTTCGGCGGAATGGCCAAGGCGTATTCGAGCAACAAGCCGCGCGTGATATTCAACATAAGCTACTCACTCATCTTCCACGGGGCAGGAGGAGACACCGAACCGCCTCCGTTTTGATGGTCCGTCAGGCCGGCGTGAATGGCCCCGGCGATCTGCTCGGCGATGGCGGCGTTGCTGGCCGCCGGATCCACCGTCAGGGGCGGAATTTCCAAGCGTTCCAGGGAAACGGATGCGGACACACGTCGGGCGGCGAGCGCTTCGCCTAACAACTGGACGATCTCGCCACCCCGATGTTCGAACCCCGGCGGCAACCTCAGCGAGAGCCGGTCGATGTTCAGCACAAGCCTTGCTCCGGCAGATAAGGGGCGAGCGCACCCAGATCGCTGATCGACAGATCCCGACCGTCCTTGCCCAGCTCGCGCCAGACCGCGAGCGCAATGTGGTGGAGCCCGATGGGCTCCTCCGTTCCGGCGGCCAGCACCGCCGCGTGCAGGGCGGCGTTGCGAATGCCACCGCCGGTTAAATTCACGCTGGCGCCCAAAAAGACCGGGTCCACCGCCCTCGCCCGCGGCGCCGCGGGCGGCATCAGGTGCTGCCACAAGCGGGCTCTCGCCAGCGCATCCGGCCGGGGAAAGTCCATCACCAACTGGAACCGCCGGGCGAAGGCGGCGTCCAGATTCCGACGCAAATTGGTGGTCAAAATACACGGGCCTTCGTGGGCTTCGATACGGGCCAGCAGGTGGCTGACTTCCATGTTGGCGTAGCGATCCCGTGCCTCTTTCACCTCGCCCCGCTTGCCGAACAGGGCGTCGGCTTCGTCAAACTGCAAAATCACCGAGCGGCCATGGGCGGTGTCGAACAGCCGGTTCAGATTTTTCTCGGTCTCGCCAATGTATTTGCTCACCAACTGACCGAGGTCCACCCGATACAGCGGCCAGCCCAGGGCACTGGCGATGACCTGGGCGGCATAGGTTTTGCCCGTGCCCGACGGACCGGCGAACAGGGCCACCGGCCCCCCGGAGGGACGAGCGCCCCACTCCTCGAACACCGTACGACGGTGCTGAATCCACCACATAAATTCCCGCAACATGGCCAGCCGGTCGGGCGGCAAAATCAGCGAATCCCACGGCACCTCCCCCACCACAGGCCGGGCACCGGGGATCTTGGCATCGCCGGCGGGGCGGCGCAGCACCCGGGCGATCAACGCATCCGAGGGCCGGATGGGCTGGAAGGGATCGAGCGATTCCAGTTGCAACCATTGCTCGCGTCGCAGCGGCGCATCGCCGGATAAGGCCTGGTAGAGCAGCGCCGAGCCGCCGACATCCAAGGCCAACAGTTCCTGAATCAAGGCGGGGGTGGCGTAGGGCTGGGCCGCACCGATTTGCAGCCCCTGGTAGAGATAACCCAGCCGCGGCTCCGCCACCGGCGCGAGCACGCAGGCCAAGAGGTCGCACTCCAGGCGGCCCAAGGAGGCGTTCACCACCCGCTGCCATAAGCCCATCGAACGTGCGGCCTCGACCGCTTGTTGGGATTCTTTGAGTCGCGCCAACAGTTCCTCGGACAAATCGCGCCCCTGGCGCATCTCCGAAAGGCACTGCGCGAGCAAATCGATCCGGCCCCATTCGGCGTTCAAGGCATCGAGTTGTTCCAAATGGGTCACGGCGCTCATACCCCGTCCTCGTAGAGGGTCACGAGCAGCGGGTTACTCCGCACGGTGAGGGTATGACCATCAACCGCCCGGGTATAGCTGCGCTGGGCATGCAGTAACAGTTGCCCCGGTTGGTCGGAAAACGGCAGTACCAGTGGGGTCAACGCCGCATCATTTACCCGCTCCGGATCCAGCCAATCCGTGGCGACAACGACACTCACCGGATCGGTGATGGATTCCCAGCCGGCTTGTGCTGTCCAGGCCTGCCAGGCCAATTGCACGCTGGCACCGGACGCACCCACCGCCCAAACCTGCGGTACAAACCCGGCAAGTTCCGGCGAGCCGACCGGAAACGCCAGGCTTTGGCTGCATTGGCCATCGCGTACCCAACAGATCCGCGGTGCCCAATCATCCCGCGTGGCATCCACGCGGTGGGCCGCCACCGGAGGCGCCACGGCCTGACCTTGAAACGTCTCATCACGAGCGGAGAGTACGCCGTGTACGCTGTGCCCCAACTGGCCCACCAACGGGCTACCCAGCGCGCGCTCGCGAGGCATGACCGGTGCCAAGGCAAACTCGTAGGCGGCGGAGACGCGGTAGGTGACATCGCCCTGGGTGGACCAGAGATGATTGATTTCATCGGCCGTCAGCGGCTGGAAGATGGCTTGCACGCGAACGGATGCTCCTTCCACGTCCTGCAGCGGCAGGACGGGCGTCTCGTGAAACACCCGCATGACCTCGCCGATGAGGCGAAGATCGTTCTCTCCCGGCCCAACTTGGTCATCCTGAACACCGAAGGCGGTAATCAGGCAATGCAGCCGCAGCCGCCACGGATCACCGGGCAAGACGTCTGCATCGAAACCGCCGCTCTCGAAACGGTAGAAGAACAAGTTGATGCGGTGTTCGGTATCGGTCTCCGCCGGTGCCGCCTGGGCGGGGTTACCCAGCGTGACCCGGATGGAATGGTTGGCGGCGTCCAGCGAATCGCTGACAAAATCAACAATGGCGCGGGTGACGCGAGAGACCGAAGAGTGAGGTAGCGCCACGGCTCAGAGATTCCTCAGATACAGTCGACTGGCCAGGTTGCTGCGCCGCCCATCCCGCGTCTTGTGGGTCTTGGCGTTTCCCGCGCCCTCGGCGGCTTGGTGAACGATCATGATGTCCACTTGCCCGATACGCACCTGCGGCTCGGGTGGGGTTCGGGTGGACGGTGCGTTGATGCGCGGGCCGGCCCATCTCCCCTGAGGTTGGGATACCGTGGCCACGGCAGCACGCGGCTCGGCTCGAGCCACCGGCGACGGGTCCGTGGCCGCCGGTTTGTTGGCGCGCTTCGCATTCACCGCGGGACCGGCCGCTTCCCGCGAGATGACGGAAGGCGCCGTTGAGGGGCTACCCCCCTCGACCGCTGCGACAACGGGCGATTCAACCAACGGTGAGGGCCTTTCATCAACGCGTGCTTGTCCGGGCTCAACGCCCTCCGGTCCGTCGATGAGTTCGATACCCGATGATTCAGCTTTAGGCGCACCCGGCGACGGCACTGACCGCCGACCGGCATGATGCGTTGAAACGGCCTGGGACGGCTGTTCGGGCGCGGTGGCACGCATGCCGTTCGTTTGCGATGAAGCCTCCTGAGCGACCGGGGTTTCGGTGGGTATTGAAGCCGGCGAGTGCTGCCGGGAAGCCTTGGCCAAATCCGATGTTCGGGATCGCTCCGCAGCGAGAAGCGGCTTGTTGGCGCGCTTCGCATTCACTACGGGACCGGCCGCTTCCCGCGAGATGACGGAAGGCGCCGTTGAGGGGCTACCCCCCTCGACCGCTGCGACAACGGGCGATTCAACCAACGGTGAGGACGTTTCATCAACGCGCGCTTCGTCGGGCCCTGTCGGTGCCATAAGGTTGGGAGGGGCGGCAACACCCGCACGGGCCTCACGACCCGCTTGCCGTCTCGCTGGAATGCCATCACGTACCAAAGCATCTCGACCGATTGTGTCCACAGCACCACGTACGGCTGACGAATCGCCAGACGGTTCCGAGTCCGTTGCCACACCCGCAGCCCCACTGAAGGGAACATGCGACGACAACGATCGCGGTTCCGAATCCCGTTCGTGTTGACGCGCCGTAGCACCACTTTCCGACGCCGATCTGACCCCTTCCGCTAACACACCCTCAACGCGGCGGAACGAACGAAACGCCCGCTCCGAATCCGACGTCGCCTGCGCATCTTCCCGCGGGAGACCGCCTGACCACGAGGGGCTTACCGCCTGACGTTCACCGATTCGCGATCCCGGCTCCGCTTCAACGTCCGTCTCCGAGTTCTCCCCGAAAGACGGCGCGGCCGATGACTCGACCGCCGACGCATCTGTTTCCCCGAGCACGACACCGGCGCCCTCCTCCCAAGACGAAATCGCCGGCTCTGGCCCCGGCGATTGAAAATCCGCCATCGCGCGATCTGGACGAAACGCATCGCCCATGCCGTCGCCAGTAGAGGACAGAACGCGCGTCGCGTCCGGCGCTGCGCGGCGGTGACTGTCCTTGATGATGTCGGAAAAAAATCCCACGATTTTGATTGCCCTTAGATTCTTGTGTTCCGCGGTCCCGACTATTCGGCCATCCCCCGGGCACGATCGATCAGCCGTAAGTAACGTTTCCGGCGATGCCGGGGCATGGCCAGAATGTCCGCTTCGCGCCAATGGTAGTGGCTTGCCAATATGTGAATCTCTTCAAACACTTCCCCCTGGGCCAGGCTGAGACACCAGTAGGGATCCAGCTCCACGGTGTTATCCGCCCCGCAAACGGGGCACGGCGCTTGTGCCGCCAAAACCGGGGCCGGCGCTACGGATTCCAATGCCGACTCGACACGCAACCAGTCTTCATCGGTGAGTCGATTGAACCGGCCGGGGTCCGACTCCAACCCGGCGCACCGCACCAACAACGCTTGACGCGCGGCCTCATCGTCCAACTGGGCAATGACTTCCTGGTCTGCGCCGTTGGGCACCCGGACCTCCAAGGGCCCCCGACTGGTGGCCACGGTCACAAACGGGAACCCGGCAGCTGCTTCGTTACACGGCAACACCGATTGCTGAACGGAGAAATCGAAGCGCTCGTCGCACCCGGCACACTGAGCACTCAACCAGACCAGGTCGACCCCCATGCGGGCCGACAATTGGCGCATGAGAAATTGCCGGTCACCCACCGCCAAACTGGCGACCGCCGGGCGGTCGGCGGCAAAACCTCCCACTGTGGCCAACGCCAAGCTCAACACTTCCGATACCTTGGCCGGCAGGTTGGCCGCCGTTTCGTTCGCCTCGGCGATCGCCAGCTCCAAAGCACCGGTGACGGGACGAAACGCGAACTCGCGGTGCAGCGTGCCGGCCAGCCAAAGGCCACCGGGCAGATTCATCAGCTTTCAGTCGGTTCGGACACGCCCGTATCGCGCTGCCAGCCCTCGTGTTCGAGCTTGATGGATTGAATGCCCACGGTGTTCATGGTGCCCGCGTCCAGATCCGGCAAAGCCTGAAACTCAGACACCCACGCCCGGAAAAGACGATAAGAAATCGCAACTTGTCCTTGCAAATTCAATACGTTTATGACGATGTCTTTACGAAAGTTCTTAAGTGACATCGCCGCATCGCCTTCGATGTTGTTGACCAGGTTCGCCCAGTTCTCGAACACCGGGTCGTGGGTGAGACCCTGT
The DNA here is from genome assembly GCA_034189865.1 of Pseudomonadota bacterium. Lineage (NCBI taxonomy): Bacteria > Pseudomonadati > Pseudomonadota > Pseudomonadota bacterium. The sequence goes on from JAXHTV010000031.1 coordinate 10,309, forward strand.
TCCAGGGTCACGGCTTCGAAACTGGTGCCGCCCGGCATCACCCGTTCGTGAGAAGGATCCCCCGCGGTGCGCCATTTTACGGTCTCGGTGGTCTTTTTCAATGCGGTCATTTTCCTTAGACCGGCGACCGGTTGTCCGTCGATCAAAACCTGAAATTTGAAGGTCCGATACGGATCGTGACGATGGGTATTGACAGGAAATGTGGGTGCGGCCATGTGTGCCTCCTTGACACCGAAATCTTGCTTGAGCGGGTGACCCGGCGCGCAGCCCGATCACCCGAACGACTCAGCTCACTTACTGCTGACCAATTTTTTGTTGAATGCGGACGATCACGAACTCGGCCGGCTTCAGCGGCGCGAAGCCGACGATCACGATCACCTGGCCGCGGTCGATGTCACCCTGGGTCATGGTGTCGCCCAGGCCGCAACGCACGAAGTAGGCATCGGACGCTTTTTCGCCCTGAAACGCACCCGATCGATACAGGCCGTTCATGAACGAGTCGATATTGGTTCTAAGGGCCGACCAAAGACGATGGTCGTTGGGCTCGAACACCGACCACTGAATGCCGTTGTAAATACTCTGCTCGATCATGATCGCTGTCCTCCGGACCGGCACATAACGCCATTCCGGATCGGCCTTGGTAGCCAAGGTGCGTGCACCCCAGACCACCGAGCCGAAGTTGGGCAGGGAGCGCAGGCAATTGACGCCCAGCGGATTGAGTACCCCTTGCTCGGCATCTTCGACGGTGTACTGCAAACCGGAAACCCCCAACAAACCGGTTTCCACACCCGCCGGCGCTTTCCACACACCCCGCCGACCGTCGATCTTGGACCACATGCCCGCGGCGACGCCGCACGGGGGAACCAAAACCGTTTTCGGGGCGTTGGGGTTGCTGTCGGCGCTGTAGTACGGGTTGCTGGCTTTAATCCACGGATAGTAGAGCGCCGAATAGGTCGATGTGGGCAGCCGCATATCGCTGACTTGCTTTTCGGTGGTGAATTCCTCGTCAACCGGCGGATCGACGATCACCACCCGGCTCTTGGTCTTTTCGGCGTGGGCAATGGCGCTACTGATCACCGCGTTGCCGCTGCCATTGGCGGCCCAGCTCTGGCCGGGCAGACACAGAATGTTGATATCGCGGTATTTCAAAAATGCCGTAAACACGGCTTGGTAATCCGCCGTGCCGGGTTGGCTGCCATCGGCACCGCCCGCCAAGGTGGCCTCGGTACTGGCGGTTTGTTCGCCGGTGATCTCGGTACCACCGTTGGTCTCACCGAGCAGCAATATGGCGGCGGGCCCCACAGCCGGACTGACCACCACCGCTGACTCGGGCTTGCGTGAACCGGAGGTCAACACCAAGGCGGTACCCTCGACCACGCAGGTGAAATTGGCGCGGCGTTCGGCGGCCGAGGCACCGCGGACCTGCGCTTGAATGCGCGCCGCCAATGCCGACAAATCGCCGCTGTAATCGACCGCTTCCAACACCACGTTCAAAGGTGGCTGTCCATCCAACGCCACTTCCAGCGTGCGGTCCACCTCACTGGCGGCGGTGAAATCCAGGCTGGCGCCGGTGAGGTCACCACTGACGCTGGTGCCCAGAAACGAATCCGTCGGCAGCGTGACATCGTCTGCGTCGAGGAGGGCCACACTGACCAGTTCCGAGGCCCCGTTAACAACGCCCTTGATGTAACGCGGATTATTCGGATCCATGCTCAAGGCAAAAAAGCTCTCGCTGGCGCTGAACACGCCATCGGCATCCTTTCGACCGATCTCGACGTCGTAGGCCGCTGAATCGGTGGCATTAGCTGCCATCTGGACCACCAAACCGTTGCCCCAAACACCTTCGTTGATCGCGGTGAACGCCAGCACATGATCGGTGTCGCCCGCCAGCGGGTAGTCTAGGTATCCCACCGCGGCCGTCGCGTCCTTCACCAAATCGTCAGTCCAATCTTTGGTGATGCGAACGATATAGGCGGTGGTGCCCCCATTGCGAAAAAACGCCGCAACGGCATGACCCATGGGATCGCCCGCAGCTTGCTGTCCCAGATCGCGAATTCCACCGAATCGACTGGCGTAGTCGTCCCATTTGTTGATGCGCGTCGGTTCACCGAGCGGGCCTTTCACCGTGTAACCGACGAAAGCCGCGACCGAGGTCGCAACGCCTTCAATGGGCTTGGATCCGCTCGGGATCTCTTCGACGTACACGCCGGGGTGAAGATAGCTGGGCATGACGGATCTCCTGTGTCACGCAACGGGTGCGTTGTGATTGGGAATAGGGAATACCGAATAGAAACCGCTGAGAGCAATCGCCGAAGGCAACTGAGGGGGTATTTGATTCGTTGAAATACGCCAAGCCACACCCTGGTGTGGTAAGCGCGCAGAAGCGTGTGGCAAAAACGCTGGCAGCAGGGGCTACCGGTGCGAAAACAACTGCCATTCCCGAATGTCCTTATTGGGGTCGGACGCTTAGAATGTTGCGACGGTCAATTCACCCGGACGTTTGCAGTGCAAGTGCGCTTGCTTTAATAACGCCAGACCCCGTCGTATTCCGCTCAGTGTATGCAAGCGCCAGAGAACGTCAAGCGCGAACCTGGTCTCGAGTGCGATCTCGCGGCTTGTGGTTCACCGCGCAAACGATTGGCAGAACGACAAAAAATCAATTCTCTTATCCGCTGGCCCACGATTGTGCGTTGGACAACGAATTTTCGCGCATCACCCCCGCTTGCCCTGTGGATTCGCGCAGCCTCAATGCCGCGAATAGTGAGCATTCCGGTTGACCCAGATCAGTGAAGAAGTCCATACCGCGCTGCTAATCTAGGCTTCAAGTTGCGGGGATCAGTACATGCTTCGAGGCAACCGACAGATGAGTTGCTGATTCGATATCCCACGGTTGATCCCCCAACGCTAATTAACCAATCGAGGCCGATGCCGCTTGGTTAAATCGCTCCTCTCATGGAGACGCGATAGAGATGGGACGACCATCTCACATCCTCCGTAACGCACTTAAGGCCCGTGTATTTCGGGCCTTTTTTTTGTTAATTAGGATTATTATAAAATTCACCCGATTTTAAAAAAAACGGCTACCTATCGGTAGCCGTTTATGGTAAACGATTCCCTTGTCGGTCAGACAGGCCGACAGCTAAAACCGTCCGGCCAGTTTGACCCAAAACACGCGGCCAGGCTCATTGACCTGAATCGGTTCCGGGTTAAAAGGGTCCACATTGGCCCGGTTGACGTGGTAGGCATAGGCGACATCAAAGACGTTGTTGACCCCGAAACGCACATCGGCGGCCGGATCAACGTGCCACACGCCATAGAGATCCAGCACGGCCCAACCGGGGGTTTCTCGGACATCCTGGCGACTTGCCAAGTCGACCCGATCCTGCCGATCCGCCATCCGCACCAAGCCGCCCCACTCAAAAACGCGGCCCTGCCAATCAAGGCCCAATGTACCTTCCAACGGGGGGATCTGCGGTAGCGGTCTGTCATCGTCGGTGTTGGTACCGTGGACGTAGGCCACCGTGGCACTGACCGTCCAAGCATCGGTCAAGTCCACGCTGCCACCCAGTTCGCCGCCATAGAGCTCCGCCTCAACGTTGCGGTAAATCGACGCGCCATCGCTTTGCAAAATACCCGCCTGGCCACGGGCCGTATCCCGAAGAATGTAGTCGCTGACGTCGTCATAGTAGACGCTTGCGGTTACTCTCCAATCGCTACTGCCCCAATCCACGCCCACTTCGGCCTGGGTGTGTTGTTCCGGCTCAATGCCGGGGTTGCCAATCCACCGCTGTATCGCACTGGCGCTGTTGCCCCCGAGGTATCGCTCGGTCGCATCCGCCGTTCGCATGGCGCGACTGACCACGCCATAGACGTAGCGATCGTACCGCCCCAAGCTGTGCTCATAACGGACGAAACCGCCCCAGTTGTCTTCATCCTGTTCATCGCCGTCCACGCCGTAGTAGGCCTGGTATAAATCATTGGGGGTATTGACCGGCGAGCCGCCGATATCACTGGTGAAATCTGTGCTCTGGTTTGCGGCATCGGCAGAGGCCTCGACGCGATCGTAACGAATTCCCGCTTTGGCCCGGTGAATGGTGGCGAGTGGAATCTCGACTTCACCGAACACACCCTGCTGGTCGATCTCAACATCAGGCCAAAGGACAGACTGCACCGCGTCGAGGGTCATCCCGGTGAATCGGGTGGCTTGGCGTTCATTCCGCATCGCATCCACACCCAGTGTCCAGCGCCACGATCCGGTGTCGAAATCCACACCCACGCGACCCCCGGAGGTATCCGATTCGGTCGGCACTTCCATCTTCATCATGGGTGCCGGCCGCAGGCTGAAGTTGTCCATCACGTGATCGACATTGGCTTGATAGATTTGGGCATCAATCCCCGAGACCGCGCCGTAATCCGTGTCACTCTTGAATCGCAGACGATAGATATCGCTGTCGCTTTGCGGGGAGTCCATGCCGGCCCCGGCGAACAACACATCCTCTTCCCGAATAAAATCGGCATCCAGCGCCAGTTCCGTTTGCCGATTGGGCGTGTAACCGGCCGTGATGCCGGCGCTGCGAGCGGTGTAGGCCGTTCGGGTTTCATTGCCGTCGCCGTCTTCGTAGTTGTCCGCGTCGGCAATGGCGCCGATACCACGCACGTAAAACCGCTCGTTCCCGCCAGCGATATCGAACGACCCCTCGCCGGTATCACTGTTGGTCTTCACACCCAAACCGACCCGGCCCGTGACCGACTTGTCAGGGCCCAGTAACGGTGGCCGACGCTCGAACAACACCGTGCCACCGCTGCCACCACCACCGTATTTCACGGTTTGCACGCCTTTGACCACGGTAATGTGGTCATAAGTGTCCATCGCTGCATACGCGGTGGGCGGATCCATTCGGTTGGGGCAACCACCGTAGATGTAGGCGCCGTCGAGCAAGATATTCAGACGATTCTGACTTTGACCGCGAATAATCGGCTCCAGGCCGTGTCCGCCCATCCGCTGAGCCGATACGCCCGGGATGTTTCGCAGCGCTTCGGCGCTGTCTGCGGGTACGCCGGTACCCAGCTGCTCGGGCAAGTAAACTTCTTCGTGGGATTCCCCCATGGCTTCGTCTTCGACCACCACGGTGGGCATGGTTTCTTCCGGCTCTGGGGCTTCGGTTTCGGTTTCGGCGATGGCCGCCACCGATATCACCGCCAGAGTCAGTCCAAAGCCCAGGTCGGCATATGCTCTCATGTCTCGATAATTCCCTTTCGTGGTCCCAGCGTGAGCACTGGCGTTGTTTCCATCTTTTCTAATATAAGCGGTTCGGCTCGTGGGGCCGATGCGACAAATCGTCGCATCGCTAGAATGAGACTCACTTCGATATCATCACCCGTTTAATATCGGTAGACTGCTCCGTTACAACGCCCGCAGACCGGATCACCTCGGGTCTTAGCGAAAAACGAATGACCCTATTAGTCCATGAAACAACAACACCGCTTCTTCCGTTTTATTGTTTTGACCTCGCTGTGCATCCCATTATTGGCGACCGGGCAGCCGGACCGCCTCGATGATGCGCTGCGCACTCAAACCGACACCCAGCAAAGTGCCGCCAAATCCCAGAAGACCGTGGACACGTTAGATGACGAAACCCGGCGTCTGCTGGCGCAATATCGCGAAGCCACGTTGGAGTTGGATGAGCTGAACGCCTACAACGGCCAGCTGGAACGGATGGTCGCGAACCAAATCCGCGAAACGGCCACGTTGAACAAAGAGCTGCAGGAAATAGAAGTCACCAAACGCCACTTCGTGCCGCTGATGCTGCGCATGGTGGAGGTGCTGGAGACATTCATCACCCTCGACACTCCGTTCCTCACCGAGGAGCGGGCTCAACGGCTGGCTCAATTAAAATCCCTGATGGATCGGACCGATGTGTCACTGGCGGAAAAATATCGCCGTGTCATGGAAGCCTATCAAGTGGAAATGGGCTACGGACACACCGTGGAGGCCTATCGTGGCGTGGTGACCATCGATGAGCAACCGCGCACCGTGGACTTCCTTCGGTTCGGCCGCCTGGGACTCTACTACCAGAGCTTCGATCAACAACAGGTTGGCTACTGGGATCGGGCGCAACAAAACTGGCAGCCACTGCCGACCCACTATGCCAACGCCATCGCTCAAGGGCTGCGGATCGCACGCAAGCAGGCACCGCCCGATCTCGTTCCGCTGCCGATCGAGGCACCGGAGGTCACACCGTGAGAATCCGACTCTTGGGTCTGTTGTTGATCTGTCAGGCACTCGGATCGCCAACGGTGTCGGCCGAATCCGTCACCACGCTGGATCAACTCCTAGAGCAGGTTCGCACTGAACAGCGCGACCAAACGCGCCACAACGAAGCCCGCGAACGCCGTTTCCTTCAAAACCGGGATCGTCAACGCGCACTGCTGACGGAGGCCATTGCCCAGCGCGATGCGGCCCGCACGCGAGCCGATCGACTCCGTGCGGAGCAGCAAGCCAATGAGCAACAACTCCAGGAGCTAGAGAACCGCCTGGCGGAGCGTGCCGGCGATCTCACGGAAGTTTTCGCGGTGGTGCGGCAAAGCGCGAATGAAGCCAACAATGTCATCGGTTCGTCGTTGGTCTCGGCCCAACAACCCGAACGTGGGACAGCGTTGCAAGCCATCGCCGGTCCGGAGCGTCCCCCCACACTAAAGGACATCGAACAACTCTGGCTGATGATGCTCGAGGAGATGACACTGAGCGGAAAAACCGTGCGCTTCGAAGCCCCCGTGATCGATGCGTCGGGCAACGAAGGTACCCGATCCGTGGTGCGAGTGGGCGTGTTCAATGCCATCAGTGATGGAAACTTTCTGCGCTATTTACCGGATACCGCTCGCCTGGTCGAGCTGGCCCGTCAGCCGGACCTTCGTGAGCGCGCGCACGCACGGGAGCTTGAGCGCGCGCCCGAAGGTTTGCACCCCTTCCCCTTGGACCCATCCAAGGGCGCTATTTTGGCGATGATGGTTCAAACCCCCGATGTGAGCGAGCGGATTCGCCAAAGCGGCATCATCGGCGTGGCGATTCTGGTTCTGGGGGCAACCGGTCTGGCCCTGGTGCTCTACCGGATGATCGCCTTGAGTTTCGAGGGGCGGCGAATTCGAAATGCCAACAGCCCGGCAATCAAACGATTGAACGAGATCGCCACCGAAGGCGGTGAAGCCGATTTGGAGCGCGTGGCATTGCGGTTGGACGAGACCATTTCGGTGGAATCATCGCGACTGAACCGCGGTTTGGCCTTGCTGGCAATTCTGGCCGCCATCGCCCCGCTCATGGGCTTGCTAGGCACCGTTACGGGGATGATTGAAACCTTTCAATCCATCACGCTGTTCGGTACCGGCGATCCTAAACTGATGTCCGGCGGCATCTCGCAAGCGTTGATCACAACCCAACTGGGGCTGGCCGTCGCCATTCCTTTGCTGTTGCTCCACAGTTTATTGGCAGGCTACGCCGAACGACTGGTGGACCGCCTCGACCGAACCAGTGCGGAGCTGATTGGCCAGATCACGCCGGAGTGGACCGAACGTCATGATTGAACTGATCTGGCGGCTGGAACCACTGTTTTCCCAAGGCGGCCTGATTCTATGGCTCATCCTGGTGGCGTCGCTGCTGCTTTGGGCCCTGATTGCCGAGCGTTATTGGTTCTTGTGGCTGGAGCGCCGACCGCTTCGTCGCCGTATCCAAGCCGCCGCCCAGACACCCGGACTGCCGCGGCGGGGGCTGGCGCGTCGACGCTATCTGGACGGACTGGCGGCCACGTATACCGGCAAGATGAGACGCTCGCTGGGATTTATCCGGGCGCTTACGGGCGCGCTGCCGATGCTGGGCCTGCTGGGCACGGTGACGGGGATGATTAAGGTTTTCGACGTCATGACTGTGTTTGGCACCGGCAATGTGCGCGGCATGGCGGGCGGCATATCCGAAGCGCTCATCACCACCATGGCCGGACTGGTGGTCGCGCTCTCCGGTCTGTTCGTGAGCGCCGACCTGGACCATCGGGTCGAACAGGAGTTGGACCATTTAAATCTGGAAGACGACGCGTGATCCGGCCGCGGACACACAGACGCCGCGCGCAGGGCGTGGCGCTGAACATGACACCGTTGATTGATATGGTGTTCATCCTCCTAATTTTCTTTGCGGTCACCTCGTCGTTCACTAAAGAAGCCGGCGTGGAAGTCCAGCGGCCCAGCGCCCACACGGCGGTGGTTCAGGAGCAGGCCAGTATTCTGGTGGGTATCACCAGCGACGGTGAAATCTGGATCGACAAACAGGTGGTGGATGTCCGTCAGGTTCGGCGGCATGTCGAACGCTTGCACGCGGAGCACCCGGAAGGCTCGGTGGTCATCCTGGCGGATGAGAACGCCCGCACCGGCGTTGTGATCGAAGTACTGGATCAGGCCCGCTTGGCCGGCGTCGAGAACGTCGCAGTGGCCGCCGCACAACCCATCGAGCGATGAAACCACTCGCGATTTCGGTGGTCTCCCTCGGCGTCACGACGCTGCTCTTTTTGTTGATGCAGGCCATGCTGCATCACGAAGGCCCACCCGAGATGATTTTGGCCGAACCGATCCGGCTGGCGGATTTCATCCGCACGCCGGAACCGAGTGAGCCGGTGCCCTCACGACGGGCGGCAATCACCCGCACCGAACCCACGCCGACGGTCCAAACCCCCATGCCGCAACGGGCAGTCGGTTCAGTGGCCGAAGGCGCCACCTTGATGTCGTTGCCGATGACCGTCCCCGCCATACGTATTACACCGGGTATCCGGGTCGGAACCGGCCCCTCTCTGCCCGCCACCTTGGCCGAACCCGTTCGGGAACCCGGTCTCTCGCCCGGATTCGGATCGCTGGAAACCAACGTGGTTCCGACCATGCACGTGCCGCCGCAGTACCCCATTCGGGCCCGGCTTGACCGAATCGAGGGCTATGTCGACGTCGCGTTCACAATCACCAAGCAGGGCCGGGTCACTGACATCGAAGTGCTGAGGGCGGAGCCGCCCAATGTCTTCGAACGTTCGGCGCTGATGGCTTTGCGCCAGTGGCGTTTTGAGCCACGTTATCGCGATGGCCGGCCGGTGGAAATTCGTGCCATGCAACGCTTCGAATTCCAGCTCCGGGACGGACCATGAAGCGCCGGGTCGCGATTTTCGCCATCCTCTCAGCGGTGGCTATTTGGCCGGCTGTCGGCATCCCGTCCGATCCCGCCGTCACCCGCGCAACCTATCAGGTGCTGAACCAAGCCAGAGAGCTTATGGACCACGATGCCCACACCGAGGCCGTGGTCATTCTGCAAAAAGCCCTTGTCTCGCGCCCCGGGACCGATCACGACACGGCCATGTTGCTGCAGTACCTGGGCTACGCCCAACTGGGACTCCACCGGCATGGCCCCGCCATCGACGCCTTCGAAGGCGCGTTGCAAAAAGCGACGCTGCCGCCCGACGACACGCGCCAGTTGTGGTATCTGCTGGGACAGTTGTACGTCCAGGAAGAGGCGTTTAAAAATGCGATCGGCGCATTCGAGTCGATGTTCAAAATCGCGCTGCCGCCCCATCCTGAGCAAGCACGGGCCCACGGCTGGGCTGCCTACGCCCACTATCGGCTCGGCAACAGCGCCCGCGCCATCGATCACGCCCGATCGGCCATTTCCCAGAGCGACAAACCGGAAACCGCCTGGTATCGAATCCTGGCGGCAAGTCACATGCAACGGGGCGAGTATCGTGAGGCGGAAGCTCCGCTCAAGGCCCTCATCCGCATCAACCCGAAAGAGCAAAGCCACTGGGAACAACTGGCCTACACCTACCTGCAACGCGATCGTCGCCAGGCGGCACTGGCCACATACGCCCTGGCCTATCGGCTGGGTCACATCGACCCAGCCGACCTGCTGCAGTTCGCTCGGCTGCATGCGGCCAGCGGTATTCCCGAGCACGGCGCCCGTTTGATGAGCACGTGGCTGGACGACGGACGCCTCGCGGCCAGCCATGAGAACCTCACGCTGACGGCAGAGTTATGGCTCATGGCACGGGAAAACAAGATGGCGATCGGGCCACTGACCCGGGCTGTGCCCTTGGCCAAAGACGGAACCACCGCAGAGCGCTTGGGGAATCTCTATTATGAATCGGGACAATGGGATTCCGCCGCGAATGCATTCGAGCGTGCGCTGGCCGAAGGCGGACTCAAAAATGCGGCGCGAACGGCATTGTTATTGGCCATCAGCGCCTGCGAATCGGGTGATTACCGATCAGCCGATCGCGCCTTGCAGCAGGCCGGCCGGGATCCTAAGCTGGCGCCACAGGTCTCCTACTGGCAAGAAGTGCTCGCCCGCAAACGAGGCGACCGAGATCGCGGCTGAAGCCATCCGCTGAGTGTCGTCATTCCGACCGGGGAATCCCATGCCATTCATCGATTCAATGGCCACAATCACCGTGCAGCAACTGTCGATCGGCACATCGCGCCCGTTGCCGCCCGAAGGTCAAGCCAGCGCAATCTTCAAACAGCCGACGAGCGAACCATTGATATTGGAGGTGGAGGGTTTTGTGGGTGATCAGCAAGCCGATCGCCGGGTGCACGGCGGTCCCGAGCGCGCGGTGTGTCAGTATCCCTCGGAACACTACCGCTACTGGCGGCAACGCCATCGCGGCTATGCCGAGGTCATGTCGGCGGGCCTTTTCGGAGAAAACCTCTCTACGGTCGGTGCCACCGAACACGACGTGCGGATCGGCGATGTGTTCCGACTCGGCACGGCCCTGATTCAGATCAGCCAACCCCGCCGCCCGTGCTGGAAAGTGGAACATCGCTCCGGCGTGGTGGGTCTGGCACAGCAGATGAGCGATACGGGCCGGTCCGGCTGGCTCTATCGCGTGTGTCAACCCGGTGCGGTCGAGCCAGGCGATGGACTGATACTGGCTGATCGACTGAAGGATGCGCCGAGCGTGGCCGAGACATGGCAGATTGCCAACGACACCCGCCCACCGATGGACGTATTGGCTGCTCTGGCTAAAATGGAAGCGCTGGCGCAGGTTTGGCGCCAGCGCTTTTCACAACGACTGGAATGGTTGCGATCGAACGGCTGAGGCCGCGCTATCCGCCCAGCGCGTTGGCCAGTTCTCCGCTGCCGATCCACGCTTCCAGTTCGTCCGCCCCACCGATCAGATTGCCGTTGACGAACACCATGGGTAAGGTGGGCCAGCCGGTCCACATTTTCAGGGCGTTGCGCCGCCGCCAGGATCCAAAATAACTGCCGTATTCCAGATAGGCAAACGCGATCCCCTTGGCATCCAAAGCCTTGCGAGCCCGTTTCACATGGGGATTCTGGGACATCCCCACAACCACGATCGGATTGCTTTCGACCGCCTTGGCGACTTCATCGACGATGTCGCGATGGTTTTGCGAAATCCGCTCGCGAATGGCCTCATGTATACGCGATTCGTCCAAAATTGCCCGAGACATAATTCTCCTCCTATTCTATCTCACGGTTGAACACAACCGACCATAGCACCCGCAGCGCATCCGGGTATCACCGTCGGTTCCCTCACGCGCCCTATGCGCGACGTTGCGCGGACGTATCGCCCACTTGGCGGCCCAGGCCGAATCCGGCGCGTGCTACAGAGCTCAATACGGCCGACAAGGCAGCAGCGACCACGTCTTCGTGGATGCCGACGCCGAAAACCGGCGGCAAGCTCCCTATGGCCACTTCCACATAAGCAGCGGCATTGGCCGTCGTTCCCGGCCCCATCGCATGTTCACGATAGTCCAGAATGCGAACTTCGGTGCCGATCAAATCCGCCAAGCCATCGACGAAAGCCGCCACGGCACCGGTGCCCACTCCGTTTGCCACGCTGCTCACGTCTCCTTGCCGGAGTTCGGCAAGGACCCGCCGGCGGTGGTGGTGACGACCTTCGGCGGGATCATCACGGTAGTCCAACAATTCGATTCGTCCCTCGGGCGTTAGGTAGGTTTGGTCGAACGCCTGCCACAAATCGGGCGCGGTCAATTCTTTCCCCGTCTCATCGGCGATCATCTGAATCACTTCGCGGAATTCGATCTGCAAGCGACGGGGCAAATCCAATCCGTATTCCGTGGCCATCAGATAGGCCACCCCGCCTTTGCCCGATTGGCTGTTGATCCGAATCACGCCTTCGTAGCTCCGGCCCAGATCCGTCGGGTCGATGGGCAAATACGGCACATCCCAGAGTCCATCGCGATCCAGGGCCGCGAAACCTTTTTTGATGGCGTCCTGGTGAGAACCCGAGAAAGCGGTAAACACCAACTCGCCGGCGTAGGGATGCCGAGCCGGCACCGGCAACTGATTACAAAACTCCGCGGTGCGAATCACGGCATTGATGTCCGAGAAATCCAATCGTGGATCCACACCTTGGGTATACATATTCAGGGCGAGCGTGACGACATCCACATTGCCCGTCCGCTCCCCGTTACCAAACAGCGTGCCTTCGATCCGGTCGGCGCCGGCCATCACGCCCAGCTCCGCCGCCGCCACCGCCGTGCCACGATCATTGTGGGGGTGCAAACTCAACACCACCGAATCCCGACGGTTCAGATGACGATGCACATACTCGATCTGATCCGCATAGTGATTGGGCGTGGAGACCTCCACCGTTGCCGGCAAATTGATGATGCACTGGTGCTCCGGGCCCGGCTGCCAGACGTCGATAACGGCATTGCAGACCTCCACCGCATAGTCCACTTCAGTTCCGGTGAAACTTTCCGGCGAGTACTGGAATACCCATTCCGTTTCGGGATAACGCTTTGCATAGTCCCTAACCCAGCGAGCGCCTTGCACGGCAATCGCCTTGATACCCTCGCGATCCATGCCAAACACCACGCGACGCTGCACCGTGGAGGTGGAGTTGTACACGTGAACAATGGCCCGACGGATACCCTTTAAGGCCTCGAAAGTGCGCGCGATCAGCTCCTCCCGCGCCTGAACCAAGACTTGCACCGTGACATCGTCGGGGATCATGCCGTTTTCAATCAGGTTGCGAACGAAATCGAAATCCGTCTGTGAGGCAGCGGGGAACCCCACTTCAATCTCTTTAAAACCGATCTCCACCAGTTGGGCGAACATTCGCTGCTTTCGTTGGCTGTCCATGGGCTCAATCAAGGCCTGGTTACCATCGCGCAAATCGACGCTACACCACATCGGCGCTTGTTCAATCCGGGCATTCGGCCAGCGGCGGTCAGGCAAGTCAATGGCTTTAAATGGTTGATACTTCATGCGAGCTTGGATCTTCATTGTCTGCTCCTAGGGGGTGCCGGGAGATCCCGCGGGATGCAGCACGATCCGCTGCATGAGGCGACATCCGGACCGGCATCACACCGGAAATTACTTTCGTTTCAATCAGAATGTGTCAGTCGTTGCGCGAGGAAGGCCGTCGGACGGGCGCGGCGCTAGGCCCGACGACCGCTCAGCAGTCGGGTAAGGCTCAGGCTTAGGAGCAAACGCAGAGGTAAGCCGGCGGCTTGAATACCGCGGGCCGGGATAAATGATGAAATCTGAATGGAGTAAGGGATCATTGAAATCACAACCTGTTCGAACCAACCAAAACCGACACAAAGCCCCGACGCTCCTAACGGAGGCCGGGCATCACAGTCGTGGCAATAGTCGAAAAACGGTTTGCGAGTTCATGCGCCCTACAATACGTGCTGATCAAAGTGTCGGTCAAGAAGTTGATCGCCCCAGCGCGGGGCCTTTGTTGACCTATCGGCCGGTTGGACGGGAACGTTAAACCCCGTCGGTCTGCCACTCAATGCGTGGCCCGTCAGTTTAGAGTTTGCGATAAGCAATGACGATTGTTCCGGCGGGGTCTCCCGCCGTTTGGACGACGACCTCGTCGCCCTCACCGTCGTTGGCAATCCGCCCGGTTTTATCGACCTTCAAAGTCTCGGGCGCTGTCAAAGACTGAGTCAACGTACCGACGGTATCCAGCTGCGCAACATCAATAGGAATCTGAGCCCGGCCGATTTTTCTCACCACAGCCTTGGAGGCCATGGCATCGAAAATCGACTCACCCATATAGTCGTTCACCGCGCCCAACACCACGTTGCCGATACCCTTCGTCGCCAGACCAAACGCCGTCTTGAACACATTGGCCGACAAACCCGTAAAGAACTGCTCTGCCGCCGATGGATTGTCGATGGACGCGATCTCTACGCTGAGCGCAGTCTCGCCCTGAACCCGCTCTTTGAACAGCACCCGCTTTTCATAACCCAGATCGGTATCGGCCGTCGTCGGGAGCGGTGCGTCCCATTTCAGAGTTTTGATCGTCTTCAAGGTGGGCTTGCCCGCTGAAGCGTAATGCAACGTAAACTCCAGCACGTTCACATCTTCCTTTCCGCGGGCCAGCTGACGGGTTTCCGGTTTGGCCAGCCGAATTTCACTGAGCTTCAACTCCAGTAGACACTCCGCCATCGCCGAGGCCTCCTCAACGGTATTGCTAAACCCGGAGGGTATCGCAACATTTAGCACAAATCTGGAATGAACAATCTCATTCCGCTGCGAAATCAATTTTCCTTGACGGCACCGGATTGATTTCCCGTTCGTTGCAGACCTAAGATGTTCGATACCGGAATCCGAATCCACGCGGAGAAACGCGACATGAAAAACTGGCTATTCGCAGCATCCACGGCGGCAATGATGGCACTGGCGACGCTACCCGCGTCCGCTGAGATGACAACTCTGAATACTGCCGAGCTGAGAGCCATTTCCGGCCAGGGCACCATCGCCCCTTTGGTATACGACCCACCCCCTTTCGTATTGAAGCTCGAACAACTCGCGACCTATCTGGAAGAGGCCGATCGCCCGGTCGCGGCAACCATTGTGTCCCGCAAAGCCCTGTTTTTAGGACGAATATTTGACGGCTGCCCACCTGGCCGGATGTGCATCCAATAGCAACCCGCGCACTCGACACCTGACAAGGCGCCACCCTCGGTCTGGGGGTAGCCCTGATTTAGCCCACATGATTTTCCCTCCGCCGCCGGCACCGGGCGGACAGCCGCCCAACGGCTCGATCCAGTGCGGGTTTCCATCCGACCCCCACCAAGTCCGTTGGCAATCGTCACTCGCATAGCCCGGAACGCTTCAAGCCTCTAATTGATGCACATCAGTGCATCCACCGCTCCACCGGATATACATTATTTGCGGGCCCAATAATATCTATCAATATTTTCAAACCAGGAGGAAAGCCATGGTTAAGTATCTACGATATACCGTCATGCATGTGGCCCTCGTTCTGACGATCATTGCGATTGCTTTAGGCGGTGTGTGGATCTGGGTTGCCGGTGCGATATTGGGTGGATTTCTGTTTATCGGAGATCACATCTTCGGTAGCTATACCAAATCCCCTGAATATAAACATCCCGTGATCCTGAACGCGTTTCTTTACATTGTGCTGCCTTTGTTGGCCATGGCCAGCTTCACGCAAGCCTGGATGGTCGGTAGCGGCGATCTGTTGGGTTTCGGTGCGGCGGTTCAAGCCGTTACCGGATTCGACCTGTTTCAGGCTCGCGAAACCGTCACGCCACTGACGATTCTGGGATACGTGATCGTTCTGGGTGTGCTGGTGGCGGCAGCGGGAACCAACGTGGGCCACGAGTTGACGCACCGCACCTGGTCACCGTCCGCGATGCTGACCGGACGCTGGTTGCTGGCCTTCAGCGCCAATCCGGATTTCGCCATCGAACACGTATACAACCACCATGCCCATGTGGGGACAACCGCCGACCCGGCCACGGCACGGCGTAATCAGACCAATGTTTGGTTGTTCTTCCCCCAAGCCACGATTCGGGAGCATAAGGCGGCATGGAAGATGGAGCTTGAACGGCTGGGCAAGATGAACCAGTCCGTATTGTCCTATCACAACAGCATGCTTCGCGGCTACGCCATGGTGTTGGCACTCGCCCTGGTCTTTTGGGCGTCTGCGGGTTGGACGGGTGTCGGGGTATTTCTGGCCACGGCCATCGTCGGCAAATTCACCTTGGAAGTGACTAATTTCATGGAGCATTTCGGCTTGGTTCGTGTGCCGGAAGAACCCGTGCAGCCTCGGCACTCCTGGAACACCAATCGCCGCGTCTCCAGTTTGGTGCTCTACTCGCTCACTCGTCATTCTGCGCACCACGAGCAAGGGGACATCCCGTTTTGGGAACTCGCGCCTTATCCGGACGCGCCCGATATGCCGCACGGCTATGCCGGGACCTTTTTGGCTGCGCTGTGCCCACCGCTTTGGCGGCGCATCATTACGCCACGGCTGCTCGAGTGGGATGAGGTTCAAGCCAGCCCGGCCGAGCGGGAATTGGCCGCCCGGGAGAATGCCGCCAGTCGGATCCCCGCGTTGAGAGAAGCGGCCCAATCTCGGGGCGCCACACCGGCCTAGTTGAGACGGAATAACAGATTGCGCCGGATGGGCAAATCATCGGCGTTCTAGCAGAACAATTCGGGCCATGGACGGCCCACAACCGAAGACGCAAACGTCCGGTCCAGCGTCCCTTATGCAGTCAGACGATCGGTAACGGTGGATCGGGTTCACCCAAACCGTCCGGTGATAATTCCTCATGAAACGCGTCCATCTTGGCCTCAACGGCATCGGGGCGCTCGAAACGGCCGACATGAAACAGGGCGTCGCCTTCGTTCACCAGCGGCAAGTTGGTACGCCCGATCACGATGCCATCATAGGAAGACGTGAGTTCGATTTCGCGCTCGCCGAACGGATCGGCGACGACACCCAGCAAAGTCCCCCGTTCGACCCGCCCCCCGAGTGGCACCAGGGCTCTGAGCACGCCGCTTTCGGGTGCCCGGACCCACGTGCTCGACCGCGCGACCACCGGTTCGCGGCGATAGGTCGCCGCGCGTTTAGCGGCCGGCAGCATGTCCAAAGCGCGCATCACGTTCGTAATACCCTTAACGCCGGCGCGGATGGACAGCTCGTCGAATCGCAACGCCTCGCCGGCTTCATACAACAACGAGGGGATCCCTTGCTCGGCCGCCACTTCTCGTAGCGAGCCATCCCTCAAAGTGGAGGAAATGATCACCGGTACGTCAAACGCTCTGGCCAGCCGTTCGGTCTCCGGGTCTTCCAGATTGGCTCGGATCTGCGGAAGATTGCTGCGATGGCGAGCCCCAGTGTGAAGATCAATACCATGGGTGCTGTTCGCCACGATCTCCGTCATAAAAATATGGGCGATTCTCGCCGCCAACGAGCCTTTTTCGCTCCCGGGGAAACTTCGATTCAAGTCACGTCGGTCCGGCAAGTAACGGGAGTGGTTGATAAAACCGTGCACGTTGACAATAGGAACCGCCAGCACGGTGCCCCGCAAGCGTTTCATGAGTGGAAGTTTCAGCAAGCGGCGAATGATTTCGACGCCGTTGATTTCATCCCCGTGGATGGCCGCGCTGATGAACAAACGCGGGCCGTGCCGTTTGCCGCTCACGATATGTACCGGAATGGTCATGGGTGCATGGGTGTATAAACGGCCTGCGGGCAAATCCACCGTCAGTCGTTCCCCGGCACGAATCGTGTGCCCGTTGATCACCACCGGCTCGTTGACCACCGATCAACCTTTTCCGCGTGTTCGAGTCCGGTGGGGACGCGCGTTCTGTTCGATGAACTCGATGATCATACCGGCAATGTCTTTTTTGGTGGCCGCCTCGATACCTTCCAGGCCGGGGGAGGAATTGACTTCCATCACCAAAGGCCCCCGTTCGGACCGCAGCAGGTCCACACCCGCCACGTTTAATCCCATCACCTGCGCCGCCTTCACCGCGGTCGCCCGCTCTTGTGGTGTGATCCTGACCAGTGATGCGGTCCCGCCCCGATGCAAATTGGATCGAAATTCCCCAGGCGGTGCTTGACGTTTCATGGCCGCTACGACCTTGCCGCCGATGACAAAACAACGAATGTCCGCACCCTGGGCCTCCTCGATATATTGCTGCACCATAATGTTAGCGCGGAGCCCCATAAACGCCTGAATGACGCTCTCTGCGGCTTTTTCGGTTTCCGCCAGTACCACGCCGATACCTTGGGTGCCTTCCAGCAGTTTGATGACCAAAGGCGCTCCACCCACCATTTTGATCAGATCCTGAATGTCATCCGGGTCGTGGGCAAACCCGGTATTCGGCAACCCCACTCCCTTTCGGGACAGCAACTGCAACGATCGCAGCTTGTCTCGAGAACGACTGATGGCGACCGATTCATTGAGCGGAAAGGCGCCCATCATTTCGAATTGCCGCAGTACCGCCGTGCCATAAAAAGTGACCGAGGCACCCACACGGGGAATGACCGCATCGACGGCAGTGAGTGACTCCCCTTGAAAGTGTACTTCGGGTCGGCTGGTGGAGATATTCATGTAACAACGCAGAACATCCAAAACAATGGGCTCATGGCCCCGTTGTTGGCACGCCTCCACTAAGCGGCGCGTAGAATAGAGCTTTTTGTTACGAGAAAGAATTGCGATTCTCATAGGGGTGATGTCACCGTGGATTTCCGGCCGAGGGGCTACGCTTGGCCGAGCAAAAAGGACTGATCAGGCCGCACGACCATGCGACCGGCCATGGCTGTCCGCCCCAACAACATGCGAAAACGCATATTATCGCGGCTGGTCAGTGTCAGCTCGATGGGCCACCGATCCGTGCCAAATTGGACGAGCGATCGGATGACGTAACGACGTTCGCGATGCCCGCCCGAATCCGTGACCACGCGTCGATCGATAACCTGCGCCTCACAGGTCAGCTGGGTGGCCGTGTCGTTTTGGTTAGGATGAATGACAAATCGCACCCACTCATTGCCATCCCGGACAAACGACTCAATACGAAAAGCATGTAAGCAAGAGGTTCGCGCGCCGGTATCGATTTTGGCTTTAATACGCGATATCCCAAGTTCGGGCAGTGCACACCATTCACGCCAACCGACCGTCAAAAGTTTGGAGTTTGGCTCGTTCATTCGTCCAGTCCGTCAGCCCAATCGTTCGCTGGGGCGCAAA
>JAXHTV010000032.1 GCA_034189865.1 Pseudomonadota bacterium
TCTTGTTGCTCGCCGGTTTGGCGATCTTTCCAGGATTCGGATGTCGCCAGCCGCAGGTTCGCAACCGCGCCACCGCTGGGCATGTATCGGACTTCCGGGTCGGCGCCGAGATTGCCTATCAGGATGACTTTGTTGATGCCGCGTGCCATCGCTTTCACTCCTCGTCCAGTTGTAATCAATTCGTCACTATGATTGCGAGCGGCTATTGTTGCAAGTATCTCACTGGGGGTCGACCGCGGTTCGTTCCGAAGCGTTTTGTAACAGCGGCCAACTCACCCCAAACCACACAACGGTCAGCGTTCCAAGGGTAATGAAAACGACAAACGGTGGTGCGTGCCCCAGTAGAAATCCTCCCAAGACGCCACCGCAGAAGGCGCCTAAGAATTGGGTCGTGGCGTATACGCCCAGCGCCATCCCTTTGGCCTCGCCCGGAGCCGCCCGCGATACCAGCGCAGGTAAGCTGGCTTCGAGCAGATTAAACGCGGTAAAGAAAATCCACAAAGCTGTTGCGAGAACCCAGAATTCCAAGTGACCGCCAGCCATTAAGAACAGGCTTAAGGCGAGCACGGCGATGCTGCCGAGAAAGATTCGGTCGCCATGTCCTCGGGACGTTGTCATGATAAATGGCACCATCGTGACGAAACCAAGCAGGACGGCAGGCAGGTAGACACGCCAATGCTGGGGCGCGGGGTAGTTTAGGTCTTGGGCGAGTACCAAAGGTACGGCGACGAAACTGGCGGTTAATATCATGTGCAGCATGAACACGCCCAGGTCCAAGCGAAGTAGCGTCGGATCGCGCAAGATCTGTTTCAGTCCAATTGTCCGTTGCTGGGCCGGACGGGCTTCGACTGAGGTTTGTCCCGTTGGGATCGACCAAAGCAGGGGGATGCCTAAAAGCGCCATCACGGCGGTCAGAGAGAATAGGCCGTTGACGCCGACTAGGGCGCTCAGGACTGGGCCGGCGGCCAGCGCGATGGCGAACGAGCCGCCGATCGAAACCCCGACGATAGCCATCGCTTTGGTTCGTTGGGAAGCGCGTGTCAGATCGGCCAAGAACGCGTTCAGTGTGCCGGAAATCGCGCCAGCCCCTTGTAAGGCTCGCGCCATAACCAGCGTCATAGCCGAGCCGGCCATGGCAGCCCACGCGCTTCCGATACAAAAAATGATCAGTCCCGCGGTGACGATGGGCTTGCGGCCGATGCGGTCGGATAAAGCACCGAGTGGGATTTGAAATACGGCCTGGGTGAGCCCGTAAATCCCGACCGCCAGGCCCATTAAGAAAGGTGTCGCGCCCGAGAGCTCTTGAGCATGGAGTGCCAGTACGGGCAGGACGAGAAACAGTCCCATCATGCGCAGGGAGTAAAGCGCAGCGATGGACAGGCTCGCCCGCCGTTCAGAGGGGGTGAGGCTCGGACGCTCGTCCGACTCGTCGTGGAGATTCAAGGCGCGGGATCCCTTTTGCCTGGGTACGGTCAAACGCCGTATATTATCAGCTTCTACCGACTCGAAAAATGTGATGAAGACCATTCGAATTCGCGGCGCCAGAACCCACAATCTGAAAAGCGTCGATTTAGATCTGCCGCGGGACAAGCTCATATGTATCACGGGATTATCCGGATCCGGTAAGTCCTCTTTGGCGTTCGACACCATTTATGCTGAAGGCCAGCGGCGGTATGTTGAGTCGCTGTCGGCTTACGCGCGCCAATTTCTTTCCATGATGGAAAAGCCCGATGTCGACCACATTGAGGGCTTGTCGCCGGCTATTTCCATTGAACAGAAATCCACCTCTCACAACCCACGCTCCACGGTGGGTACGGTCACCGAGATTTACGACTACTTGCGCTTGTTGTTCGCGCGCGTGGGCATCCCTCGCTGTCCGGAACATGACGTCGAGTTGGATGTGCAAACCGTCAGCCAGATGGTCGATCAGGTGCTGAACCAGCCCGAAGGCGCCAAGCTCATGCTCTTGGCGCCGGTGGTGCATAGTCGTAAGGGCGAGCATCACCAAGTGATTGACGAGCTCCGTGCCCAAGGGTTGATTCGCGTGCGGGTCGATGGTGAGGTCTATGAAATCGATCAAATCCCCCCGCTGGACGCCAAGCGTAAGCACACCATTGAAGCCGTGGTCGATCGATTCCGCGTCCGGCCGGACATGGCTCAGCGGCTTGCCGAGTCCTTCGAAACCGCGCTACGACTATCGGACGGCTTGGCGGTAGTTGCGTCCATGGACGACGAGAACGAGTTGGCGCTGGTCTTCTCCCAGCGCTTCGCCTGCCCCCATTGCGGCTACAGCTTGGCGGAGCTCGAGCCGCGCTTGTTTTCGTTCAACAGCCCGATCGGCGCATGTTCGGAATGTGACGGTTTGGGCGTGCATCAGTTTTTCGATCCCGATCGCGTTGTGGCCCATCCCGAACTGAGTCTGGCCGGGGGGGCGGTGCGCGGCTGGGATCGCCGGAACGCTTACTATTTTCAGTTGATTCGCTCACTGGCGGATACGTACGAGTTTGATCCTGAGACACCGTTCTGTGAACTACCCGAATCCGTGCGTCAGGTGGTGTTGTTCGGCAGTGGGGATCGCGTCATTCCGTTTCGTTATTTCGGTGATCGTGGCGGCGAGGTGGTACGTCGTCATCGTTTTGAGGGCGTGATTCCCAATCTGGAGCGGCGTTACCGCGAAACTGACTCGGCCGCGGTGCGGGAGGATCTCGCCAAATACATCAACACCCGGCCTTGCCCGGCGTGCGCTGGCGAACGGCTGAATCTCGGCGCCCGCCACGTGTTTGTCGCAGATACGCGCTTGCCGGGGGTGACCGCCATGTCCGTACGCGATGCGCAGCAGTTTTTTCACGCGCTACATCTGCCCGGGCACCGTGGCGAGGTGGCGGAGCGTATTTGCAAAGAAATCCGACAGCGCCTGGATTTTTTGGTGAATGTCGGTTTGGACTATCTCAGTTTGGATCGCAGCGCTGAGACCCTATCTGGCGGTGAAGCGCAGCGAATTCGGCTTGCCAGTCAAATTGGGGCCGGATTGGTGGGCGTGATGTATGTCTTGGACGAACCGTCGATCGGCTTGCACCAGCGGGACAACAGCCGCCTGTTGGATACGCTGTTGTACCTTCGCGATCTGGGAAACACGGTTATCGTTGTCGAACACGATCGTGACGCCATCGAGGCCGCAGATTATATGGTCGACATCGGACCGGGTGCCGGCGTTCACGGCGGACAGGTGGTGGCTCAGGGGACGCCGGGCGACGTATCGGGTGATCCCGCATCTCTCACTGGGCAATATCTCAGCGGGCGCCGGCAGATTCCGATGCCGTCCACACGACGGCCGCCTGAGCCCGACCGAATGCTCTGCCTCACTGGGGCCAGCGGTCACAATCTGAAAACAGTGGATCTGGAAATTCCAGTGGGTCTTTTTACCTGCGTTACCGGCGTATCCGGCTCCGGTAAGTCCACGCTGATCAATGACACCTTGTATTCCATCGCGGCGCGGGAGCTGAATGGCGCTTCCACCGACCCCAGTCCGTACGAGCGTATCGAAGGTCTTGAGCATTTCGACAAAGTGATCGATATCGATCAAAGTCCCATCGGGCGGACACCCCGTTCTAACCCTGCCACCTACACGGGATTATTCACGCCCATACGCGAGTTGTTGGCCGGAACGCCTGAGGCGCGTGCGCGGGGTTACAAACCGGGGCGGTTCAGTTTCAACGTTAAAGGCGGGCGCTGTGAGGCATGTCAGGGCGACGGGCTTATCAAAGTCGAGATGCATTTCCTGCCGGACATTTATGTCACCTGCGATGTGTGCCAGGGTCGTCGTTACAACCGCGAAACACTCGATATCCGCTACAAGGGTAAGACCATTCACGAAATACTGGAAATGACGGTGGAAGACGCATTGACGTTCTTCTCCGCCATTCCGGTGGTTGCCCGCAAATTGCAGACGTTGGTTGATGTGGGTTTGGGCTATATTCGTCTGGGGCAGAGCGCGACCACCTTATCCGGGGGGGAGGCGCAGCGGGTTAAGTTGGCCAAAGAGCTTTCCAAGCGAGATACTGGGAAAACGCTCTATATTCTGGACGAACCCACGACGGGCTTGCATTTTTACGATATTGATCAGTTGCTACACGTGCTGCAGCGGCTGTGTGACCACGGCAATACCGTCGTTGTGATCGAGCACAATTTGGACGTGATCAAAACCGCCGACTGGATTGTGGATCTCGGCCCCGAAGGCGGGCATGGCGGCGGGCGGATTATTGCCACAGGAATACCGGAAACTGTGGCGGAAGTCACCGAATCTCATACCGGGCGATATCTCAAGCCCTATCTTCAGCCAGCGAGCGCCACTGAGCGTACCGGGTGAGGACACAAACCGCCCGGATCTCTCAACAGTTGATACACGGAAGTTTCAGGAGGTCCCCATGGCGTTACCGAACCAACGGGTACTGATTACCGGTTGTTCCAGCGGAATCGGACGCGCGCTGGCCGTCGAGTTCCATCGCCGGGGGCATGATGTCATTGCGACCGCCCGGCGTGTGGAAGCCCTCGCTGACCTGGCCGAAAAGGGGATGAGCACACGGGCCCTGGACGTCTGCGATGAGGGCAGTATTCGCCAAGTGATAGCGGGTATTTCGGCCGACGGCGGTGGTCTCGATATGGTGGTGAACAACGCTGGCTACGGCGCCATGGGACCCGTTGCCGAGTTGCCCATGGTCGAACTCAGGCGACAGTTCGAGACCAACGTATTCGGTCCTGTGGCCTTGATCCAGGCTTGCTTGCCGCTGCTGCTGGCCAGCCGCTCGGCCCGGGTGGTCAACGTCGGTAGCGTATCCGGCATCTTGACCACGCCGTTCGCGGGGGCGTATTGTGCCACCAAATCGGCACTTCACAGCCTGTCAGACGCGTTACGCATCGAGTTATCACCATTCGGAATTGATGTCATTACGGTCCAACCCGGGGCTATCCGGTCCCGTTTCGGTGACAATGCCAGCGCGGCGGTGGAACGCACGCGCAACGGCGATTCGCTTTACGCCCCGGTCTCGGAGGGGATCCTGGCCCGCGCTCAAGCTTCGCAGGTTCGATCTACGCCGGCCGAGGACATGGCGGGTGAGCTGGCGGACAAAGTGCTGCGTGCCCGGCCGCCGCATACCGTGCGCATCGGCGTGGGCAGTCGCCTTATGCCGTTCATCCGCTACGCGTTGCCGACCCGCGTGCGCGATTTCCTTATGCGTCGGCAGTTCAAGTTGGATCGCTTGGCTTCTCATTCCTCGTCTCGATGACGGGGTGGCTGTGGTCGGATTCTCAAAGCCTGCTGGAGCGGACAGTTGAATGACCAGACCCTGATCCCCGTGGTGTTGTCCGGTGGTTCCGGGACCCGCCTCTGGCCCCTGTCTCGTCAGCACTATCCCAAGCAATTTCTGCCGCTGTTGTCCGATCAAACCCTCATTCAGCAAACCATCACCCGGCTGGCCAGTGTTCCGGATGTGGCCGCACCGATGGTGGTATGTAATGAACATCATCGGTTTTTGGTCGCGGAGCAAATGCGCGTCATCGGCTGTGAGCCGAAAGATATTATCTTAGAGCCGGTGGGTCGTAACACGGCCCCGGCCGTTGCGGTGGCTGCACTCAATGCCCTGCAGTCCGATCAAGACCCCTTGCTGCTGATTTTGCCGGCGGATCATGCCATCACCAACCTGCCGAAATTTTACGAAGCGCTTGCCGATGCGCGGCAGGCCGCGGCGCAGGGGAACCTGGTGACCTTCGGCATTGTTCCCACGGCCCCAGAGACCGGGTACGGCTACATCCGGGGGGAAGGCGAGGGATCGGCCCGCGCGGTGGCTGCGTTCGTTGAAAAGCCCAGCCTGGAGCGCGCTGAAAGTTATGTGGCCTCCGGCGATTATTTTTGGAACAGCGGGATGTTCCTCTTTCGCGCCAGTGTTTACCTGGAAGAGTTGGCTGAACACGCGCCGGCCATGATGGCGCCCGTGCGCTCGGCGTTCGAGGGCGCTGCGCGGGATTTGGATTTCCTGCGCCTGGGCGGTGAGGCTTTCAGCGCCTGCCCGGAAGATTCTATTGACTACGCTGTGATGGAGCGAACCCGCCGTGCTGTGGTGGTGCCCATGGATGCCGGTTGGAGTGATGTGGGGTCTTGGGATGCGCTCCACGCCGTGAGTGATCACGACGAGCAGGGTAATGCCGTGATAGGTGATGTGCTGACCGAAGACGTTTCCGGCAGTTACCTAAGGGCTGAAACCCGTCTGCTGGCCGCAGTGGGCATCAGCGATCATATTGTCGTAGAAACCGCCGATGCGGTTCTAGTGGCCCACCGGGATCGCGCCCAGGATGTAAAAAAAATCGTTCAGCGCCTGAAACACATGGGACGCGAAGAAAGCTACTTCCACCGCCGCGTGTATCGTCCCTGGGGCTGGTACGAAGGGATCGCGGTGGGGCCCCGGTTTCAGGTCAAGCATATCTGCGTCAATCCGGGGGCGAGCTTGTCGCATCAGATGCATCATCATCGGGCGGAGCACTGGATTGTCGTCAAAGGAACGGCCCGGGTCCGGCGCGGGGACGAAGCGTTTTTGCTGAGCGAAGATCAATCCACCTATATTCCGGTGGGCAGCGCTCACCGGCTTGAGAATCCCGGAAAGATTCCGTTGGATTTGATTGAGGTTCAGTCCGGCAGTTATTTGGGCGAAGATGATATCGTCCGCTTCGAGGATCGATACGGCCGCTGACCGTCGATCTGCTCATCAGTTTTAAAAGGGGATTCACGCGTGCCTGAAACCTTAACCTGCTTCAAGGCTTACGATGTACGTGGTCGGCTGCCCGACCAACTCAACGAAGAGATTGCCTACCGGATCGGGCGCGCCTTCGGTCAATATCTGGCCGCGCGGCGGGTTGTGGTGGGTCAGGATGTTCGCTTGTCCAGTCCTGACATCGCCAATGCGCTTATGGCGGGCTTGATGGCCCAAGGCGTTGATTGTTATGACATCGGTCTGTGCGGCACCGAAGAAGTCTATTTCGCGACCTTCCATAAAAAGATGGACGGCGGCGTGATGGTGACCGCCAGCCACAATCCGGCTGACTACAATGGGATGAAGTTCGTCCGGCAGGAAGCCCGGCCCTTGACTGGCGATACTGGTTTGCCGGAAGTGAAGGAGCTCGCCGAGGCCAACGCGTTTTTCGATTCACCCAAATCCGGCAAGCGTAAAACGCTCTCGGTCCGCGACGACTACATTTCCCATTTGTTGGGCTATGTCGATCGTTCGGCGCTCAAACCGCTGAAACTGGTAATCAATGCCGGCAACGGCTGCGCGGGACCGGTTGTCGACGCATTGGCCAAACGGCTGCCATTCGAGATCGTTCGGATCAACCACGAACCCGATGGCCATTTCCCCAACGGCATCCCCAACCCCTTGCTGCCGGAGAATCGGGCCGCCACTGCGGAGGTGGTTGTTCGGGAAGGGGCTGACATGGGGATCGCCTGGGACGGGGACTTCGACCGCTGCTTCATGTTCGACGGCGACGGCCAGTTCATCGAGGGATACTACATGGTCGGCTTGTTGGGCAAGGCGTTTGCAGAGAAACAATCGGGGGCCAAGGTAGTTTACGACCCACGTATGACCTGGAATACCGTGGAAATGGTCGAAGCCGCTGGCGGCGTGCCGGTTGAGAGCAAAGCCGGTCACGCCTTTATGAAAGAGCGCATGCGTCGCGAAGATGCCGTTTACGGCGGCGAGATGAGCGCTCACCATTACTTCCGCGATTTCGCCTATTGCGACAGCGGCATGATCCCGTGGCTGCTGGTGGCGGAAATGATCAGCAAATCCGGTAAAACGCTGGCGGAGCTCACCGGCGAGCGGATGCGCCGATATCCCGCCAGCGGCGAAATCAATCTTACCCTCCCCGATCCGAAAGCCGCGCTGGAAGCGGTGGAAAGTCGCTACCGGACGGAAGCCTTGACCGTTGATCACACCGACGGCGTGGGCATGGAGTTTCCGCTGTGGCGCTTCAACGTTCGGCCGTCCAATACCGAGCCGGTGGTGCGGCTGAACGTCGAATCACGAGGCGATTTTGACCTGATGAAACAGAAAACAGACGAGTTGGTTCACTTTCTGAAAACGCTGGAGGCTGCGTGAGTACGCATATGTGCGCCTCAGTGGCAGACGGCGTGGTCAGTGCGATAAACTGTGCGTTTGCTCTGATTAGTTAGAAGCGGTGTGCCGCGGCGGAAGGGTATGGGAGAGCGCGTTTATATTCAGACTTGGGGTTGTCAGATGAATGAGTACGATTCGTCCAAGATGGCGGATGTACTCGGTGAGTCCCATGGCCTGGTGCCCACTGATCGCCCCGAAGAAGCCGATGTGCTGCTGCTGAATACCTGTTCCATTCGGGAAAAAGCCCAGGAAAAGGTGTTTTCGCTGTTAGGTCGTTGGCGGGAGTGGAAGCAACAGCGGCCCGAGCTTGTCATCGGCGTTGGCGGTTGCGTTGCCAGCCAGGAGGGCGAAGCCCTTCTGCGTCGGGCGCCGTATGTCGACATCGTTTTTGGTCCGCAAACCCTGCACCGTCTACCGGAGCTGCTTGACGATGCCCGCCGCCGGCGCAAGCCCGTGGTGGACATCAGCTTTCCGGAAATCGAAAAATTCGACGGCTTGCCGACCCCTCGGGCGGAGGGGCCTGTGGCTTTCGTTTCCATCATGGAAGGTTGCAGCAAATACTGCAGTTTCTGTGTGGTGCCCTACACCCGGGGTGAGGAGATCAGTCGTCCGTTCGACGACGTCATCGTCGAATGTGTGGAATTGGCAGAGCAGGGTGTGCGAGAAGTCACCTTGTTGGGGCAAAATGTCAACGGTTATCGGGGGCGCATGCATGACGGTTCTGTCGCCGATTTGGCTTTGCTCATCCAATACCTGGCTGAAATCGACGGCATAGAGCGGATCCGCTTTACGACCTCCCATCCCAGCGAGTTTTCGGATCGTTTGATTCAAGCCTTCGCTGACGTGCCCAAGCTGGCTAACTATCTCCATCTGCCCGTTCAGAGTGGTTCGGACCGCATTCTCTCGCTGATGAAACGCGGATATACAGCGCTGGAATACAAATCCAAGGTGCGGCGGTTAAAGGAAGCGCGCCCTGATATCTCCCTGTCGACCGATTTCATCGTCGGTTTCCCGGGCGAGACTGACCAGGATTTCGAGCGCAGCATGGATCTCATAGCCGAGGTGGGTTTCGATCAGGCGTTTAGTTTTGTCTACAGCGCCAGGCCCGGAACGCCAGCGGCTTCTTTTCCGGACGACACGCCGCCGGAAGAAAAGGCGGCCCGCTTGCAACGGTTGCAAGCCCGTATCCTATCCAACGGCCAAGCTTATGCCCAGCGAATGGTGGGAACTTGCCAGCGCGTATTGGTCGAAAAAACAGCGGTCAAGGGCGGTGGTGAAATGACCGGCCGGACCAGCAGCAATCGTTGGGTCAATTTTCCGGGCGACGAGTCCATGATCGGCCGAATGGTGGATGTTCGCATCACCGAAACGCGGCCCAACTCTTTGCGCGGCGAATTGGTCACAGGTGCGAGCTGTGCCGCTTGATCGCATTCTCCAGCGCTCCTTATTTGCTAACCCGTAACGCATGCAAGCTTTCGAAGACTTCGACCTGGAACCGCTCGACAATGAGCGGTTGGCCAATCTCTGTGGGCGTTTCGACGAACATCTGCGGCAAGTTGAACGGCGGTTGGGGGTTGAAATCAACAATCGCGGCAACCATTTTCGACTGATCGGTCCGCAATCGGCGCTGGTGCCCGCCGTTGCGCTCGTGAAAGACCTCTATCGACATACGGCTGAAGAAACGCTGACCCCGGAACGCGTGCACGTGTTGTTACAAGAATCGGCTCTGAAAGAGCTGCCGAACCAAGCGGAAGGCGAACGGGCCGCTGCCGTTTCGGTGCGCACCAAGCGGGGCCTGGTCAAAGGGCGCGGCGCCAACCAAGAACGGTATCTGCGGGCCATTTTGAGCCATGATATCAACTTCGGTGTGGGTCCGGCCGGTACCGGCAAAACCTATCTGGCGGTGGCTGCGGCCGTAGACGCTCTGCAGCGCGAGCAGGTCAGGCGCATCGTATTGGTTCGGCCGGCCGTCGAAGCGGGAGAGCGCTTGGGTTTTCTGCCCGGCGACATGGCCCAGAAGGTCGATCCCTATCTTCGCCCGCTCTATGATGCCTTATATGAAATGCTCGGTTTCGAGAAGGTGGAAAAATTTCTGGAACGTGGCGTGATCGAAGTGGCGCCGCTGGCGTTCATGCGGGGGCGGACCCTAAATGAATCGTTTGTCATCTTGGACGAAGCACAGAATACCACCGTGGAACAGATGAAGATGTTCTTAACCCGGATCGGCTTCGGGTCGACGGCGGTGATTACCGGTGATGTGACTCAGATCGATCTGCCCGGCAGCGCTGTCTCCGGTTTGCGTCACGTGGTGGACGTACTGAAGGACGTGGAAGGTATCAGTTTCACCTTTTTCAACAGCCGTGATGTGGTCCGACACCCCCTGGTCCAGCGGGTCATCGACGCCTACGAGCGCTCCGAATCCAGTCGAGGCCGCCAGCCGCAGGATAATGGGCGATGAGTTCCAAGAGCGATCCTGATCCTCTGGTTGTCCTACAATGGGCGACGGAGCTTCGCCCACTGCCGGGCGTGGATGATTTTCAAAAATGGGTTGCCCTGGCCTTGGAAGGTCAGCTTGAGCAGGGCGAAGTGGCCATTCGCTTGGTTGATCATGAGGAATCGGCACAGCTCAACACCCGCTACCGGGGCAAGCAAGGCTCAACGAATGTGCTGTCTTTTCCCATGAATCTGCCATCGGATGTTGGCCTGTCGCTTTTGGGCGATATCGTGATTTGTGCGCCGGTCGTTGTCGCCCAGGCCGCAGAACAAGGTAAATCGGCGGACGCCCATTGGGCCCATCTGACGATCCACGGAGTGTTACATTTGATCGGTTATGATCATGTTTTGCCCGACGATGCCGAACAGATGGAACGCAGGGAGATCGCCATTTTAAAGCGCCTCGGTTACCCCGATCCCTACGACGAGTATTAAGGCGATCCGCCATCAAGCAGTGAGAATGACTCCAGTGAACGGTGCACACCCCCATGTCTGAAGACCGACCGAGTAGCGATGCGTCCGGCACGCGTTCATGGTTCGAGCGGCTTGGTCAGATGTTCAATGGCGAGCCCCGCACTCGCCCGGAACTGATCCAGACACTCCGCGATGCCCAGCAGCGGGATATCATCGATCGCGACACCGAAAGCATGCTGGAAGGCGTCATCGAAGTCACCGAGATGCAAGTGCGTGACATCATGATTCCGCGTGGCCAGATGGTGGTTCTGGACCGTGACGATTCGTACCAGGAAATCGTCAAGGTCGTCACCGATTCGGGTTTTTCCCGTTTTCCGGTGATCGGGGACAGTCGCGACGAGGTCGTTGGGATTCTCATCGCTAAGGATCTGCTGCGGTTTTCCTGCGACGAGGGCCGGCAGAGTTTCGATATCCGGGAGATTCTCAGGCCGCCGAGCTTTGTGCCTGAGAGCAAGCGATTGAACGTGTTGCTCAAGGAGTTTCGTACCAGCCGTAATCACATTGCCATTGTGGTGGATGAATATGGCGGCGTCTCGGGTTTAGCGACCATCGAGGATGTGCTTGAGCAGATCGTCGGCGAGATCGACGATGAGCACGACGTGGACTCGGGGGATGACATCCTCAAATACAGCGACACCCGTTTCCTGGTCCGGGCGTTGACCAGCATCGAGGACTTTAACGAGTACTTCGGTACCGAATATAGCGATGACGAGTTCGATACGGTGGGTGGCATGCTCATGCAGTCCTTCGGGCATCTGCCCAAGCGCGGTGAGACGGTACGGGTCGGGAATATCGAATTCGGCGTGTTACGGGCCGACAGCCGCCGCATTTATCTCGTGCAGGTCTATATCCGGCCCACGGCGCCAGTGGAAGCGGACAGCTAGATCGATCCGCCGTGACTGACCCGATTTCGCCACCGACCTTGATGCCTGGTCGCGGGCGCTTACCCCCCGCTCTCCGTCTGTTCCTTGCTTTCCTCGCGGGCGCCGCAGGTCCGTTGTCGTTCGCGCCGTTTGCGTGGGCGTATTTGGCGCCCGTGTCGCTGGCGGTGCTGCTGGCGCTTTGGCATCGGTGCACACCGCGCGAGGCGTTCCGGGTCGGCTTCGTCTATGGCTTGGGTTTTTTCGCCGTCGGGGTCAGTTGGGTATATATCAGCGTTCACGAGTATGGCAACGCGGGCGCGGCTCTGGCTGTCGGGCTTACCTTGGCCCTGATCGCCTATATGGCGCTCTATCCGGCCTTGATCGGCGCCGTGCTTCGCTGGCTCGCGCCAGGAGGTGGCGTGGCCGCCACCCTGATGTTGTTCCCGGCACTTTGGGTCGCTTTTGAATGGGTTCGCTCGTGGCTACTAACGGGCTTTCCCTGGTTGAGCGTGGGTTACTCGACCGTCGATCTGCCGCTGGTAGGTTATGCCCCCCTGGTGGGGGTTTTCGGTCTCGGTTTTTTGGTGACCGCTACCGCCGGCGGGCTTTGGACCGTGGTTCGTCGGCCCGCGATCGGGGCATCGCTCATGCTGGTGGTGGCCGGCGCATGGGCGGGCGGTGTCGCGCTCAAGGCGGTGCAATGGTCCTCCCCGGTTGGCGAGCCGCTGACCGTTGCTTTAGTTCAAGGCAATATCGCGCAAGAGCAAAAGTGGTCGGCCGACCAAAGGGCACGCACGCTGGTGAAGTACCGCGAGATGACCTGGCAAGTCTTGGGAACGGATCTGATCGTCTGGCCGGAGGCGGCCTTACCCGTGCCCTACGAACAGATCCAAGCGTATCTCGCGGTCGTGGAAGCTGAGCTCGCCGACGCCGGCAGCCACTTGGTTTTGGGTTTGCTGCGATACGATCCCGTTCCGGCGCAATATCTCAACAGCCTCGTGGCGCTGTCCGATTCCCGCCACTTCTACGATAAACGGCATCTGGTGCCATTCGGTGAGTTCTTCCCCGTGCCGGATTTCGTCCGTCGCCAAATGCAGGTTCTGAACATGCCCTATACCGACTTGGCATCGGGTGACAAATATCAAGCGCCATTGCCGGCTGCCGGGGCCTTGTTCGGCCCGTCCATCTGCTACGAGGCGGTGTTTGGTCATGAGGTGATGCGCGCCCTGCCTGCTGCGGAAATACTCATTAACGTCAGCAACGACGCCTGGTTTGGCGATTCCCTGGCGCCGCATCAGCACCTGCAGATCGCACGGATGCGAGCCATTGAGGCGGCCCGGCCGCTGTTGCGGGCAACCAACACCGGCATTACCGCCATCATCGACGCCCAAGGCCAAGTGGTGTCCCGGGTACCCCAGTTTTCCGATGCGATCTTAACCGGGGAGGTTCTTCGCTATCGGGGCCAGACGCCTTACTCCCGGTGGACTGACTGGCCGGCGGTGGGTTTGAGCATTCTGATTCTGTTGGTCGCGGCCGCCCTGCGTGTGCGGGCTGGGCCGTCCCGCCCGGGCCGGAGTGTGTGAGCTTCGATTCACTCGCTGTCGGATCACCCTCAGCGTAGCGATCGATAGGGCATTGGTAAGAACACCGGCGTATGGGCTATACGCGGCTTAGCATGGATTGCCACAGCGCTTCGCGCTTCGCAACGACGGAAGCGAAAGCCCGGATCGGTATGGATTGCTTCATCACTTCATTCCTCGCAATGACATGGTGAGGTCATCGTGGACGCCGCGGGTTTCGCGGCACCACCACCGTCATCGCGAGGAGGCGAAGCCGACGCGGCGATCCACTCCGACTCGACTGATGCGTTATCGTTCGGAGCCTACTCCCACTGTCATCGTGAGCGCAGCGAAGCGATCGATAGGGCATTGGCAAGAACACCGGCGTATGGGCTATACGCGGCTTATCATGGATTGCCACAGCGCTTCGCGCTTCGCAATGACGGAAGCGAAAACCCGGGTCGGTATGGATTGCCGCGGCGGCAACAACAACGGCAGGGCGTTTGTCGTCAGGGCGAAGCCGTGCAACGGCAGCCCTTGTTGTTGCTCCACAGCGGTGCTCCATACCGATCGGCGATGACGACTCTCCCAAGCTGTTAAAGTGTGTCCAAACTCATCGATTCGCCTTGACGAATAGCGATGGGATCGATGGAAATGTTGGCCTGATGATCCTCTGTCGGAGTGTCGATCGGGGTCGGGCTAAAGTGACGCGGTAGTTGCATGTTTCATGTCCACCAAGCAAATCACCAGGAGCTTTTAGCCGCGCGATTCGCCGAGCTTCTCAGGCGCCCCCAAGACCCGTTCGTGGCTGAGACGGTCGTGGTGCAGAGCCAGGGCATGGCACGGTGGCTTTCGCTGGCCTGCGCCCGGCATAACGGGGTCGCCGCCAATCTGCAGTTTCATTTCCCCTCGGCGTATGTTTGGCAGGTGTTTCGGCAGGTGCTGCAAACCGTTCCGGAGAGCTCTGAGTTCGACCGGTCGGTATTGGCCTGGCGGGTGCTCGGGGTGTTCATGGGCGCTGCCGATTCGATGGATTCGCCGGTTCGGCATTATCTGGATCAGGCGGACGCCCGGCAGAGTTACCAGCTTGCCCAACGTCTGGCCGATATCTTCGACCAATACCTCGTCTACCGGCCGGACTGGATTCGCGACTGGGACGCGGGTCTGGGTAGCGATTGGCAAAGCCGCTTGTGGCATCGTCTGGCCACCACCGCCCAAGGACCCCATCGGGTGCAGCTACTGGATGCGCTGTTGTCTGCGCTGGAGCGAGACCCGGGAGAGGGGGTGCCGGAGCGCATTTCTTTATTCGGCATTCCGGTCCTCTCACCGGCCGATCTGCGCGTATTTGAGGCCTTGAGCCGCTGGCGCGAGGTACACTTGTTTTTGCTCAATCCCTGCCGGGAGTACTGGGGCGATATCGTCCCCGAGCGGCGCGTGGCCGCGCAGGACCCGGCGGGTGAATCGTACTTGGAAACGGGCAATGCCCTGCTGGCTTCGTGGGGCGGTCAGGGGCGTGATTTCGTCGACATGCTCCAGGATCTGCCCACTGCTACAGACGATGATTTCGTCGATCCGGAAGTCCCCGCCAAGACCCTACTGGCCCGGATTCAGAGCGATATCTTGAATCTACGGAACCCTGGCGGCGCCTCGCAAGCACCGGTGGCGCTGGCCGGGTTGGACGACAGCTTGCGTATCCACGACTGCCACAGCCCCATGCGGGAGCTGGAGGTTCTGCACGATCAGCTCCTGGCGATTTTCGATTCCTACCCCGACATCAACCCATCCGATGTGGTGGTCATGGCGCCGGATATCGAGGCCTACGCACCCTACATCGATGCGGTATTCGGCACCCGGCAGGGTGATCGTTTCATCCCGTTCAGCTTGTCCGATCGCCACGCGGCCAATCAGAGTCCCTTGGTGGAGGCTTTTTTTGCCCTGCTGGATTTGCCTCACGATCGCCATGCCGTCAATCAAGTGTTGGCCTTGTTGGACTGCGAGCCCGTGCGGCGGCGTTTTGAACTCACGCTGGAAGATTTGGACCGATTGCACCGCTGGTTTCGGGAGATGGGAACCCGCGGTGCCTTGGATGGCGCCGAGCGTGCCCGCCACGCGCTTCCCGCGGAAGACCGCTGGACCTGGCGAGAGGGGTTGCAGCGACTGATGCTCGGTTACGCCATGCCTGGCGAGGGGCGTCGACTTTACGCTGGACATTTGCCGGTGGATGCGGTGGAAGGGAGCGACGGCTTGGTGGTGGGGCGGTTGGCCGAGTTCGTCGCATTCCTGGCGGAGGTTGATCGGGCGCTTGCCGAGCCTAAGTCGGTGATGGCCTGGTCACGGCTGATGGCGGACTGGTTGAACCGGATGTTCGCCCCCACCGAAGCGGAGGAAGACGACCTGCAATTGTTGCGGGATGCGTTGTCCGCCCTGGCCGAGCAGGCCGAATTGGCCCGTTTCCACCAACCGGTGGACAGCGCCGTGGTGATCGCCGCTTTGAACGATCGCCTGGGGCAGGCCGCCATGACGGGACGCTTTCTAAGTGGGGGGGTTACGTTTTGCGCCTTGCTGCCCATGCGCAGCATTCCATTTTCGGTGGTGTGTTTAATCGGGATGGATGGTGATGCCTATCCACGCAGCCACCGTCCCTTGAGCTTCGATCTGATGGCCGAGGATTTTCGCCGCGGCGACCGATCGCGGCGGGACGACGACCGCTATCTGTTTCTGGAGGCGCTCTTGTCGGCACGGCGCTGCTTGTATCTGAGCTACGTCGGCCGGGACATTCGCGACAACAGCCTGCGCCCGCCATCGGTGTTGGTTGCCGAGTTGTTGGACTACCTGGCCCGGGGGTACCACCTCGAGCGGCCCGGCGATCTGCTCCCGCAACTGGTGACGCGCCACCCCTTGCAAGCCTTCAGTCGCGCCTATTTTTCCGGCGAGCACCCACACCTGTTCAGTTACGATCGGGAGCTGTCGCAGGCCGGTGATTCGAGTCAAAAAATCGAAGCGTCGGCATTTCTCGACCAAAGCCTGCCGCCTCCGGACGCCGACTGGATGGCGCTGGATCTGGCGCGGTTCATCGAATTCTGGCTGGGCCCCACCACCTTTTTGCTACGCCGCCGCCTGGACCTGCAATACGACCGCGGGGTGGAACCTTTGGATTCCCGCGAACCGTTGGTTTTGGATTCTTTGCAGCGTTGGCAGTTGCGCCAACATTTGCTGGATCTTTATCAGCACGGCCTGGCCGACGAAGACAGCGAAGCGGTGGTGCGGGCTGCCGGGCTGTTGCCGCCGGGCCCGTTGGGTCACGCCACGTTCCAGCAGACGGCACCGAAAGTGGCCGAGTTTGCCCAAGTTCTGGCGTTGGCCAGCGAAGCACCGGCGGTTGAACCGCTGTCCTTTGGGCTGGACGCGGCCGGCGCCCGGCTCTCGGGGGTGCTCGGTGAGCTGACAAGCGCTGGGCGTTTCCGTTATCGGGTCGGCACCTGGCGGGCGCAAGACGAGGTCCGGGCCTGGATCGAGCACTTGCTGCTCAGCGCCTTCGCGCCCGAGAGCGTGCAGCCGCAGACCTATGTCTTTAGTGAGTCTGAAAAAACGGATAACTTTCTCTGGCGGCCCGTGGATGACGCCCAAGCGCGTTTGGAGCGTTTGCTGGCGTTGTACGTGGAGGGCTTGCAGCGGCCGCTTCCGTTTTTCCCCATGTCCGCGCACGACTACGCGAGGGTGGCGTTGGGCGGGCGAAGCGACCCCATGACGGCGGCGCGAAAAGCCTGGTTCGGCATTCCGGGATATCAAACCGGTGAGCGGGATAACCCATACCTACGGCGCGCCTGGGGCGATGTCGATCCGCTGGATGAGGAATTTCAGGCATTGGCGCGGGAGTTTTTCTTCGCTGCAGCCGAACACCGGGAGGCGTTGCCGTGAGCGCTGCGCGGCCCCTGGTGGTGGAAGATCTGCCCCTGTCCGGCATCCGACTGATCGAAGCCAGCGCTGGTACCGGCAAAACTTACACCATCTGCGGCTTGTACCTGCGCCTGATCGTCGAGGCGGGTCGCGGTGTGGATCAGGTGTTGGTGGTGACGTTCACCAAAGCCGCCACCGCCGAGTTGAGAGACCGTTTGCGGGCCCGGCTGACGGAAGCGCGGGCGGCGTTCGTCACCGGCGAAAGCGCTGACCCGTTGTGCCGGACGCTGCTGCAACGCCACGCCGATCGCGCCCTTGCGCTCAGGCGGCTGGAGGCGGCCATTCGGGGGTTCGAT
The DNA here is from genome assembly GCA_034189865.1 of Pseudomonadota bacterium. Taxonomy (NCBI): domain Bacteria; kingdom Pseudomonadati; phylum Pseudomonadota; species Pseudomonadota bacterium. Next base: position 17,805 of record JAXHTV010000032.1, read on the forward strand.
CAAGCGGCGGTCTACACCATCCACAGTTTTTGTCAGCGCATTCTCGCCGATCACGCCTTCGACAGTGCCATGCCCTTTGACGCCGAGGTGATCGCCGATGACCGCGATCTGGTGCAGGCGGTGGTGGACGACCACTGGCGCCGTCATCTGGACGGTGTCGGGGCAGGTTTTGCCGCCTACCTGAGCCGCCGGGGGGTTACGCCGGATCAACTGGCCGGCGAGCTTCGTCAAGCCATCAACTTTGAGGCGATCGACGTACTCGGCGGTGAGCAGGTACCGGATCTTGAGGCCGCCGAAGCGCGTTTGGACCGAGCCTACCGTGCCACCCGGCAGCGCTGGCACGATGGTCATGACACGATCCGCGCCCAGCTAACCGATCCCGATCGACTGAATCAAAACACCCACAAGCGCGACCGGATGGCCACCCTGTGCGGTTCGCTCCAGCGCTATTTCCTGGCCGCGACCGATCCCGTTACCGCTTCCCTTCCGGAAGGCATAGACCGGCTGGAACCGGATCGTTTACAGCGGGCCACCAAGAAAAAAGCCACACCGCCGGATGATCCTTTTTTTACCGCTTTGGCAGAGCTGATCTCTGCCGCCAAATCGTTGGAGTCAGCTTACGAAGCGAGCTACCGCGCCCACCGCTATTCACTACTCACCGAGGCGGGCCCGGCCCTTCGGCAGCGCAAGCGCCGCCTGGGGTTGCAGTCTTACAACGATATGGTGCTGGATCTGCACCACGCGTTGAGTGGATCGGCCGGCGGGGCGTCGCTGGCCGGCGCCGTGCGGCGGCGGTATCCGGTGGCCTTGATTGACGAGTTTCAGGACACCGATCCGTCCCAGTACGGCATTTTTCGCCGGATTTACGGTGAGGCGGCGGGCGATAGTGCACTGTTTCTGGTGGGCGATCCCAAACAGGCGATTTACAGTTTTCGCGGCGCCGATATCTTCGCCTACCTGCAGGCCCGCCGTGACGTGGGTGAGCCGGACACCTTAAGCACCAATTGGCGTTCGGTGCCGGCTCTGGTGCAGGCCGTCAACGCGGTGTTTCGCGAGCCGCCGTCGAGCTTTCTGTTTGAAGGGATCCCGTTCTATCCCGCCCGGGCCGCGGAAAAATCTCACCGGGCCCTGATTCACCAAGGTAAGTCGTCCCCACCGATGACTTTGTGGCGGCTGCCCCATAGCGAGGGCGAAAAGCCCTGGACGAAAGATGTGGCGGCCGATCTGTCCGCCCAAGCGACCGCAGAAGAGGTCGCTCGCCTGCTCAACGATGCTCAGCGCGGGAAGGTGCGCATCGGCGATCGGCTTTTGCAGGGGCAGGATATTGCCATCTTGGTGCTCACCCACCAACAAGGCGAAGCCGTTAGCCATGCCTTGCGCCGCAAGCGCGTTCCCCACGTCCGCTATGCGCAAGACAACGTGTTCGCCACCGCCGAGGCCGACGAGCTGGAATGCCTGCTGCGGGCGGTGGTCGATCCGGCTCGCGAATCGCTGGTGCGGGCGGCCTTGGGCACCGATCTGTTGGGTTGGAATGCGGACGATATTTATCGCCTGGCCCAGGATGAACAGCATTGGGAGGATGTGCTTGACGGCTTCCGCGGGCACCAGCAACGCTGGGTCAGCCATGGGTTCATGCGCATGTACCAACATTGTTTGACCGAGCATCGCACTATCGCCCGGTTGTTGGCGCAGCCGGACGGCGAGCGTCGGGTCACCAATCTGTTGCATCTGGGCGAGTTGCTTCAGGCCCAGGCCAGTCGCCAGGCGTTGGGTATCGACGCCTTGCTCAAGTGGTTTGACAGCCGCCGTTTGGGTGCCGCCTCCGGTGATGAAGAAGAAGCTCTGCTGCGGCTGGAGAGCGATGAAAATCTGGTGCGGGTGGTGACCATCCACAAAAGCAAAGGGCTGCAGTATCCGGTGGTGTTCTGCCCCTTTCTGTGGAGCGGCAAGCGCGCCTTCGACAAAGCCACGTCGGTCAGCTTTCATGCCCCAAGTCAGCCCCCCCGACGGTGTCTGGATTTAGGGTCGGAACGGTTCGAAGAACATCGGGAACTGGCCGAAGCCGAAACCTTTGCCGAGCGATTACGGCTGGCCTACGTGGCCCTGACCCGCGCCGAGTCCCACTGTTATCTATTGTGGGGACGGGTCAATCAAGCGGAGCTCTCGCCGCTGGCGTGGTTGCTCCATGCTCGGCCTGACACGCCGACGCCGACCGAGGCGGCCAGCCGTTTCAAAAACTTGGATGAGGCGGCGATCGACGCTGAGCTTGGCATGCTGGCCGAGGTGGCCGAGGGCTGTATCGAGGTGGCCGAGCTGCCTGTGGCCACGGCGACGGTTTATGAGCCGCTCGCGCAAAGCCCACGAATCTGGCAGGCCCGGCAACTTCAACATCCGGTGGCTCCTGCGTGGCGGACCACCAGTTTTTCGGCCCTTGCCGCGGGCGGGGTGACGGAAACGGCGGCCGATTTCGATGCCCTTTCGGCCTGGGGCGAGGCTGACCGGAGGGCGGCCCCGGCTTTGGATATCCACGGCTTTCCGCGGGGTATGCGGGCCGGTCGCTGCCTGCATGCGATTTTCGAACATTGGGACTTCCAACAATCGGACCGCAGCGCACTGGACGAGTTGGTGGGACGACAATTGTCTTTATTCGGCTTTGGCAGTGAGTGGACCGGTGCCGTGGGGGATATGGTCCAAACGGTGCTAAAGACGGGCTTGCCGGGCGGGATTCGCCTGGCGGGGGTGGCGCGGGCGCGTCGGCTGGATGAGCTGGAGTTTCATTTTCCCATCGGGCCCGTGGGGCTTTCCGGCTTTCGCCGCACGGCCGCACGCCACGGTATGGATCCGGCGCGTTTGCCCGCCGATGGGGACCCGGCGCGCGCCGGTCTGGTCCACGGGTTTATGAAAGGTTTTATCGATTTGGTGTTTGAGCTGGACGGCCGCTACTACTTGGCGGACTACAAATCCAACTGGCTCGGTCCCCGCGCGCACGACTACCGCCCGGAATCGGTAGATGCCGCCATGGTCGCCGGGGACTACGTGCTTCAGTACTTGATTTACGCTGTGGCCCTGCAGCGGTATTTGCGGCAACGGCTGGCGGATTATCGCTTCGAGACCCACTTTGGCGGCGTCTACTACCTGTTCTTGCGGGGCATGGGGACGGGCGAGCCGTCTAAGCATCACGGGGTGTTTTTCCATCGGCCCGGCCAACAACTGTTGGATGCGCTGGACGCCTATCTGCAGCAGGGGGGTATCGGTCCATGAGCCAGGCCTTTGAGGTTTCCCGGCCGGAAGGCGAGCGGCTGGCCCAGCTTCGCGGGCTGGGGCGTTTTCACGCGATCGATCTCCAGCTGGCCGCTTATCTGGCGGGACTCGCCCGTGCGGGGCAGGGGGAAGTTGCCTTGGCCGCAGCGTTGGTCAGCTCGTGGGTGCAGGAAGGGCACGTTTGCCTGAACCTGCCGACGTTGGCGGGCGATCGGCTCACCGGCGGCGAAGGTGCGCCGGCGGTGCCGCTCCCGGCGCTGGAAGACTGGCGGGCGGCATTGCGAGACAGTGGCGTGGTGGGCGCGCCGGGGGACTATCATCCCCTGATTCTCGATCACGACGACCGCTTGTATCTTTACCGTTACTGGGATTTGGAGCGGCGCTTGGCCGCCCTCATGCGTGCGCGGGCGGCTGCGGCCATGGCAGTGGACGCTCGCCGTTTGCGGAGCGTTCTCGACCGGCTGTTTCCGCCGGGCGAGACGCACCAGGACATCGATTGGCAGAAGATCGCCGCCGCCGTGGCGGTCAGTCGTCAACTGTGCGTGGTCTCGGGCGGACCGGGAACGGGTAAAACGACAACCGTGATGCGGATTCTCGCGGCGCTGTTGTCTTTGCCCGATGGCGCGGATCAACGGATCGCGTTGCTGGCGCCCACCGGAAAGGCCGCTGCCCGCATGCAGGATGCCTTGAACCGTGAGCGGGCCAAGCTGGATTTGGCGCCCGAGCAGTTGGCGGCGATTCCCGATCGCGCCGACACGGTTCATCGGTTCCTTGGCTTGCATGCCGCAGACCGAACACAACCCCGTTACCATCCCGGGAATCCCGCGCCGGTCGACGTGGTGGTGCTGGATGAGGCTTCCATGGTGGATCTGGGATTGATGACCCGGCTATTGGAAGCTTTGGGCCCGGCCACCCGGCTGGTCATTCTTGGGGATAAAGATCAGTTGGCCTCGGTGGAGGCGGGATCGGTTTTGGGCGATCTGTGTTCCGGCTTTCTCGGCCCGACGGCGGCGTTTGCCGCGGAAATGGAACACAAAACGGGGATAACGCTTCCCGAGCACGCCGCCTCGGCCTCGCCGTTGCAAGACGCCATTGTGTTGTTGCAGCGCAACTACCGCTTTGGCGACGCATCGGCCCTCGGCGATTTGGCCAAGCAGATCAATGGGGGCGAGGCCGAGGCGGCGTGGAAGACGCTGCAGGATACATCGACCCCGGCGGTGCGACTTGAGGACGCTGCGTCGCCGCTGGAGCCATGGTTCTCGGCGCAGATTGAGGGCGGCTTTGAGGGCTATTTTCAAGCGGTGACCGAAGCGCGCCCGGCGGATGAAATTCTCACGTGTTTCGATCAGTTTCGGGTGTTGTGTGTGCACCGCGTCGGGCCGGTCGGGGTGGCGGCCATCAACCGGCGTATCGAGCAGGCGTTGGCCCGGGCGGGCATGATCAACCCGGCGCGCGTGTGGTATGCGGGGCGGCCGGTGATGATCACCCGCAACGACCACAATCTGCGCCTTTACAATGGCGATGTGGGGGTGACGCTGCGGGGTGCGGATGGCCAGCTAAGGGTCTATTTTTCCCGTGGCCCGGCGGGGGTGGTGGCGTTCGCCCCGGCCCGGTTGCCCAGCCACGAAACGGTTTATGCCATGACCGTTCACAAAACGCAGGGCTCGGAGTTTCATCAGGTGCTGTTGCTGTTGCCCGACGGTCCGTCGCCGCTCCTCTGCCGTGAGCTGATCTACACCGCTGTGACCCGGGCGCGCGAGGCGGCGGTGATACGCGCTGGCCACACTGCATGGCGGCAGGCCATCGCCCGTCGCGTGCAGCGATCGACGGGGTTGTCGCAGCAGCTTTGGTCAGAGACCGCCTCGTCATGAGACCGATCCCGTCATTGCGAAGCGCTTCGCGCTGCGGCAATCCATACTGAGTCGTATACAACCCCATACGCCGGTGTTCTTGCCAATGCCCTATGGATCGCTTCGCTGCGCTCGCGATGACGACGGTGGGTTTGCGGATGCCATAGGGCTCGCCGTATCGGCGTCACCGGCTCGCCATGACACCGTTGGGGTATTGTGGCGCGATTGGCATTACTATCGGGTTGACCCACAACCCAGTGAGGCGTGTCATGGAAAAACGACCCTTGGTCGCAATCGCGGGAACCGGCTCTGGATTGGGGGCGGCGCTGGCTCATCGGTTCGCGCGGGAGAACTACGACATTGCGCTGTTGGCGAGGCGCAAGGATGTCACCCAACAGTTGGCCGACGAGCTCAACGCAGCCGGGCATCAGGCGCGGGCATGGTCGTGCGATCTGACCGATCCGACAGCGGTGGGGGCCACGTTTTCGGCCATTCGGGATGCCCAAGCTGCTCCTGACATTCTCATCTACAATGCCGGTGCTTTTCGTCTCGGCGGGTTATTGGACATCGACCCGGCGGTGTTTCACGAGAGCTGGAAGATCAATTGCTACGGTGCTTTTCTGGCGTGCCGCGAAGTCTTGCCCGCCATGGTGGAAGCCGGCAGCGGCACCGTGCTGCTCAGTGGCGCCACGGCGGCATGGCGCGGTTCGGCCGGGTTTGCGTCGCTGGCGGTGGGCAAGTTCGGGTTGCGGGCGCTGGCCCAGAGCATGGCGCGGGAATTCGGGCCACAAGGCATTCACGTGGCGCACGTGGTGATCGACGGCCAAATCGACACCCCCCGGCTGCGGGAATACGCGCCGGAGCGCTCCGCCGAGACCTTGCTCAATCCCTACGCCATCGCGGAAAGCTATTGGCAGTTGCATCGCCAGCACCCCAGCGCCTGGACCCTGGAGCTGGATTTGCGCCCATCGGTGGAATCCTTCTGAGCTCCGGCTGGGCGCGTTAAACTAGTGGCTTAAAGCGCGGAATGGAAAGCACCATGTATCAACGTATTTTGGTCACCGGCGGCGCCGGGTTCATCGGCTCGGCCGTGGTGCGGCAGTACCTGGATGAAACGGATGTGACCGTGATCAATCTGGATGCCCTGACCTATGCGGGCAATCTGGAATCTCTGCCCGGTGCGGATCAGAACCCGCGTCATCTGTTCGCGCAGGTGGACATTCGGGACGCCTCTGCTTTGCAGCGGGTGTTTGCCCAGCACCGGCCGGACGCCGTGATGCATCTGGCGGCGGAGTCGCATGTGGATCGTTCCATCGATGGACCGGCCGATTTTATCCAGACCAACATGGTGGGCACCTACAACCTGTTGGAGGTGGCCCGCGCTTATTGGGATGGTTTGAGTGGCTCAGCGCGAGACCGATTTCGCTTTCATCATGTCTCGACCGACGAAGTTTATGGCAGTTTGGGCGCCACCGGCCAGTTCACGGAGCAGACGCCGTACCAGCCCAATTCCCCCTATTCGGCCAGCAAGGCGGGGTCGGATCATCTGGTGCGGGCGTGGGGCCACACCTACGGTTTGCCCGTAGTGACCACCAACTGCTCCAATAATTACGGGCCGTATCAGTTTCCGGAAAAATTGATTCCGCTGATGATTCTCAATGCCTTGGAAGGGAAACCGCTGCCGGTCTACGGACAGGGCGACAATGTGCGCGATTGGTTGTTTGTGGAAGACCATGCCGCGGCGTTGCGGCTGGTATTGGAGCGGGGAAGGGTCGGGGAGACTTACAATATCGGCGGGAATGCGGAGCGGGCCAACATCGACGTGGTGCGGGCGATTTGCGCGCTCATGGACGAGTTAACGCCCAGGGCCAACGGTGAGCCGTACGAGCGCCTGATTGAGTTTGTTACCGATCGGCCAGGCCACGACAAACGCTACGCCATCGATGCGAGTAAAATCCGCCGGGAGTTAGACTGGATACCCAGCGAAACCTTCGAATCAGGCTTACGCCGAACGGTGGGCTGGTATTTAAATCATCGGCCGTGGTGGCAACATGTTTTGGACGGCAGCTACCAGCGGCAACGGCTGGGCCTCACCGCCACCCCCACGCACGGCTGAATATCACCTTCTTACCAGGCCACCGCCGACGCCGCCTCGCGACGACGGCGACCAAACGGCACTGAAATTTCACCGTCGTCATCGCGAGCACAGCGACGCGATCCATGGGGCGTTGGCAAGAACACCGGCGTATGGGGTTGTACACAGCTCAGCATGGATTGCCACAGCGCTTCGCGCTTCGCAATGACGGGAGGTGCAGACGCGGGTCGGTATGGATTGCTTCGTCACGGCGTTCCTCGCAATGACGGGGTGTCGCGAGTTAGTGACGCAATCAACGAGCACGAGCACCACACGGGGTCGCGGCGGCGTTGGCTGTGACGGGGGGCTGGTCAGTAGGCGTTTTTGTCGGTAAATCCGCGAAGTACCGTGAGGAAAATAATCCGAAGATCAAAAAATACCGACCAATTTTGAATGTAGTACAAGTCGTGCTCCACCCGCTTGCACATTTTGTCCACACAGTCGGTCTCACCACGCCATCCGTTGACCTGAGCCCAACCGGTGATTCCCGGTTTGACTTCATGTCGTTGGGTGTAAAAGGCCACCTGTTGGCGATAGTGATCGTTGTGTGCGCAAGCATGCGGACGGGGGCCGACGATGGCCATACGGCCTTGCAGCACGTTGATGAATTGCGGCAGCTCATCGAGGCTGGTCCGTCTTAAGAATCTGCCGAGCGGCGTGATGCGGTCGTCATCGCGTTTTGCCTGGGTGACTTTTCCATCCTGCTCTTTGTGCTCGACCATGGTTCGGAATTTGTAAACCACGATGGGCTTGTTATTCACACCGTGACGAACCTGCTTGAACAGGATCGGCCCCGGGGAGCTGAGTTTTACCCCCAAGGCGATGAGCAGCATCACAGGGCTGATCAACACCAGAATCGCCGCCGCTAAAACCCAGTCCACCACCGCTTTGATAAAGCGGCTTGATGGGATGCTCAGCGGGGAGCTGGAAAGATCCAGCACCGCCAAACCGGCGATGTTGTTGATGGGGCGGTTGAGCAATCGATACCCATAAAAATCGGGAACCATGCGCACGGTGGCGTTGCTGTGCCGCATCGCGTGCAACAGCTCGTCCACACGCTTTTGAGCTGTGAGTGGAAGGGCAATCCAAACCTCATCCACCGCTTTTTCCGTGACCAGATCCGCCAAGTGGTTGTTGTCGAAAATTTTAAGATCGTTGTGGGTCTCGCCCTGTAGCGCGGGATCATCGTCCGCGTACCCCACCACTTGAAAACCCGCCCAATCGGCTTTTTTCAGGTTGTCGGTTACACATTGCCCCAGCTTGCCGGCGCCCACGACCAAAACCCGTCGGGTGTTCAAGCCGGCGCTGCGCAGAGCGCCGAGGAAAACGGTTGTGGCGCCCCGGTACACCACTAAATTGGCAGTGGCGAGCATGGCCCAATAGGCGGTCCATTGGCGGGAGAATACCGGGCCGGTCTTGGTGAGAAAGGCCAGCGTGACAAGGATCGCGGTCACCAACGCAATGGCGCTGATCAAGCGGGTGGAAATCCATCCCAGCGTTTTGCCCCGCAAATGATTGTAGAGCCCAAAGCGGGCAAAGACCGCCAACACCAGCAGCGCGGCGATTAACGCGGCCATCCGATACACGGGCGCCATATCCCAAGCTTGGAAGCGAAAAAGGTACGCCAACCAGGCGGTGCCGATTACGACGCCGAAATCGCCCACGCGCAAGAACCAGCTCAGCCACTGCGCGTGCTCGGTTAGAAAATCCGTGTGGGTTTGGGTTCTTGAAAATGCGGTTTGAGAGACCGGCTCTCGGTAGGGGCTATCCATAAAGCACCACTCCTACCCCCGTACGCCAAGCATTCCGTCGCTCTGGGTGAACGTCGTCTACAGGACCATCCACCCGATCCACGGCGGTGGTTTGAGGCGTCAGCGTTTGGGGGTTGCTGACTGAAAGCTTATCTATTGAATGATCGGCCTAGGCCGGCCGGACTTGAATTACATTGATTTGGCGTTTTGGGCGGTAATCCTGAACAAACAACTAGTCTACCTGCCGTCTTTGAAACTTAGAATGCGGTTTTCTTACGCTTGTGGAACCCGACGTTAATCTTTGCTTTAGCACGACAAGCCGGTTCATCATCAATCGTTATCGCGAGCGCAGCGATCCATCGGGCGCTGGCTAGAACGGAGGCGCATGGGTTAGGTTCGAGTCAGTGTGGATTGCCACGGCGCCGCGCGCCTCGCAATGACGGGCGGTGAAAAACCGGCTCAGCAAGGAAGGTGTCGTCACTCCGCTCGTCGCGGCGACGGGGCCGGAAAGCTCATCTTCACCCTCAAACCCGCGCTTCGCGCTGATGTTCCAGATACCACCGATACGTGCTCTGAACACCATCCGCCAACCCGATTTGAGCTCGCCAACCCAAATCCCGCAGCCGCGAGACGTCCAGCAGTTTGCGGGGCGTGCCGTCGGGTTTGCTGGTGTCGTAAACGATTCGTCCTTCGTAGCCCACCACTTTCGCCACCAACGAGGCCAACTCGG
>JAXHTV010000033.1 GCA_034189865.1 Pseudomonadota bacterium
TCATTGATGCAAACATCATCCGTGGCGGCCACCACGACGTGCGCGCCTTCAATGTGGCGGGCGTGAAAAGGCTCCGGCAACCAGCGAATCTGATTGCCATCCGCCAAGTCACGTAAGCCATCGACGATCACCGGCGCGACGACCGTCAGCCGGGCGGAGCAAGACAAGAAAGCCCGCGTTTTGCGAAGAGCGACCGCTCCTCCGCCGACGACAAGGACATCTTTGTCTTTCAGTTTCAGAAATGCCGGGAAATAGTCCATATCAACCACCGATAAAGAGATTACCGGACGAGTCAAAGAACGTGGACGGAAGCGGATACTTTAAAAGGGCGCATGTGATCCACGCCTCCTTGGGGTGAATCGCAGAACCCGATAGCTCAATTCCGCCTGAGAGTCTTCGGGCAGACCGCGCGGGCAACGCCGCATAAAGCCGGGACTATAGCATGATTCCGCATAATAAATTATATTTATATACCAATTTTCCACACCTGGACTCACCGACCGCTATGAAATTGCGACAACTGAGGTACATCACTGAGGTCGCCAATCGCAACCTCAACGTGACTGCCGCCGCCGAGGCACTGTATACGTCGCAACCCGGCGTCAGCAAACAGATTCGATTGTTGGAAGACGAGTTGGGTGTCCAGATATTTGAACGCAACGGCAAGCACCTGACGCAAATCACACCCGCTGGGCACGGTATTTTGGAAATCGCCCGTCGCATGCTTAACGATGCCGAAAACATCGAGCGGGTCGCAGCCGATTACCGAGATGAGTCGCGCGGCAGCCTCACGCTGGCAACGACCCATACCCAGGCTCGTTATGCACTGCCGAACACCGTCAAGGCGTTCCGCGCCCAATACCCCGACGTGGCGTTGCACATTCATCAAGGCACACCGATGCAAATCGCCGAATGGGCCGCTAAAGGCGAAGTTGATTTCGCCATCGCGACCGAAGCCATGGAGCATTTTGACGACTTGGTCATGATGCCGTGCTACCACTGGAATCGATGCATTCTGGTGCCACCCGACCACCCGCTGGCAAAACAAGAACGGCTAACACTGGAAGCCATCGCAAGCTATCCGATCATCACCTACGTCTTCGGTTTTACCGGCCGCTCGCAGCTGGACAATGCCTTTAGCGAGCACACGCTTCACCCCAACGTGGTCCTCACGGCGGTCGACTCAGACGTCATCAAAACTTATGTACGGCTGGGGCTCGGCGTGGGGATCGTAGCGAATATGGCTTACGATCCGCGGATCGATCATGACCTGGTCAGCCGCGACGCCAGCCACTTGTTCCATCAGAGCACAACCCGAATCGGATTCCGCAAGGGGACCATATTGCGGCGATATATGTATGACTTTATCCAAATTTTTGCGCCGCACTTACCCCGGGCGCTCATTGAACAGTGTGCGACGACCGCGGATGTCGAGGCCCGCAACACCCTGCTGCAACCTTTGATGGATCGCCTGCCAACGCTTTAGACGCATTCCCAGCGTTATCCCGTTATATGGATATACGCATTAATTCCTTTTTTGCATAACCAGCCGCTTGGTAGAGTGCGCCAATCAACCATGGGGGATTGTGCAGCCGGAGCGCACTACCACCCCATCGAACCGATCCCATTTCACGCCATATAGCGGACACAGCTAAAGAGAAGCGCCATGTATCAGTATGACGCGCATGACCAAGCCATCGTCGATCAACGAGTGGTGGAATTCCGCGAGCAAACCCAGCGGTTTCTCGCCGGCCAAATCAGCGATGAGGAGTTCCGCCCGCTGCGTCTGATGAACGGCCTGTACATACAGCGCCAAGCCCCCATGCTGCGGGTCGCAATCCCGTACGGCTTGCTGTCGAGTCGTCAGATGAGAATGCTCGCCCACATCGCGCGTACGTACGATAAAAACTACGGGCATTTCAGCACCCGTCAAAACATTCAGTACAACTGGCCCAAACTCGAGGACGTACCCCAAATCCTCGCTGACCTCGCGACGGTGCAGATGCACGCGATCCAAACCAGTGGTAACTGCATTCGCAATGTCACCAGCGATCAGCTCGCTGGCGTCACACCCGATGAAATCGAAGACCCCCGTCCTTATTGCGAAATCATCCGGCAATGGTCGACTTTCCATCCGGAATTTTCCTATTTGCCGCGCAAGTTCAAGATTGCGGTGACCGGTGCCCAGCGTGATCGCACAGCAGCGCTGGTTCACGATATCGGTTTGCAGATCGTAAAAGACGATGCGGGTCAAACCGGTTTCCGCGTATTCGTCGGCGGCGGGTTGGGTCGAACGCCCATCATCGGCGTTGCGATACGGGATTTTCTACCGAAGCGAGACTTGCTCTCTTACTTAGAAGCCATTGTTCGCGTTTACAATCGCCTGGGACGACGTGACAACATCCACAAAGCGCGGATCAAAATTCTGGTCAAATCAGCGGGGCCGGAGCAGTTCGCCAAGCTGGTCGAAGAGGAGTGGCAGCATATCAAGGACGGCGCGCTCGTTTTGGATGACGCCGAAATTGCCCGGGTCACGGCGTTCTTCCAGCCACCGGATTACCGCCAGGATGGGTCGTTTGCTAATTTGGCCAACCAACTGGCTGAAGATCGAGCATTCGCGGCGTGGTTTCAGCGTAACACCGCGGACCATCGGGTTGAGGGATATCGTGCGGTCTACCTTTCGCTCAAAGCCCCCACCGTGGCACCGGGCGACATTACCTCCGAACAGATGGAACGCGTAGCTGATTTGGCCGACCGGTATAGCTTTGGTCTGATTCGCACGACGCATCACCAGAACCTTTTGTTTGCGGATGTTCGAGAGGCCGACTTGCGCGAGTTGTGGACTGAATTGAAGTCGATCGGACTGGCCCAACCGAATATCGGGACCTTGACGGACATGATCTGCTGTCCAGGTCTGGATTTCTGCAGCTTGGCGAACGCCGGCAGCATTGATGTCGCACGGCAAATCAACGAAAGATTCGATGATTTGGACTACTTGTACGACCTGGGTGATTTGCGGTTGAACATGTCAGGCTGCATGAATGCCTGCGGCCACCACCACGTCGGCCATATCGGCATCCTAGGTGTCGATAAAAAGGGTGAGGAGTGGTACCAGATCCAATTGGGTGGCAGTTCGGAGAACGACGTCTCGCTCGGCAAGGTTCTCGGGCCCTCGTTCCCCAAAAACCAAGTCGCTGAAGTGCTTTCCATGATCGTAGATACCTACGTGGAGCGACGCGAGGAAGGCGAACGATTCGTTGACACTTATCGCCGTGTGGGAATCGCGCCCTTCAAAGAGCGCGTTTATAGCGAAGCTTTAGGAGAATAAGCCATGGCAGTGATCCGCGATGGCAAGCTGGTTGATAGTACTTGGCAGTTCGGAAATCTGAACGATCCGTTACCAAACGGGCCCCTCATCGTGCCCTTTGCCCGGTGGCAGACCGAGCGAGCGAAGATTCTAGGCGAAACTCGCCCTTATATCGGCGTTTCACTCAACTCCGAGGAAAGCATTGAGGAGTTGTCCACCGATCTGGCTCACCTGCAGGCGGTCGCATTGGATTTTCCCGTATTCAAAGACGGTCGGCACTACACGACGGCAAGGTTGCTCCGGGAACGATACCGCTTTCAAGGGGACATCATCGCCACGGGCGATGTGTTAATTGATCAGCTCTATTTCATGCAGCGGGTCGGATTCAACGTAATGGTGCTGCGTGACGATCAAGACGCCGCAACCGCGCTGTCGGTCCTCGCACGCCGACCGGCGACCTATCAAGCTGCGGCCGACGAAAAACAACCCTTCTATCGGCGGCGAAACACAGTATTGTCCTGATTGAGCTTGCCGTCGTCGACGGGGCACTCGCCCAAATGTATACAAAAAGGCCCCACCCGAATTGATCGGGTGAGGCCGATTGCTTGCTGTTGTCGCGACCTATTTCTTGATGCTATTCATCTTCATCAACAGCCCCATTTCCTCCATGGCGCTGCCCGGAATGGTAAACCCTTCCGTGTCGCGAATTTTATCGAAATTGTCACGAATGTACTCGATGGTCATGGTCTCCGGGTTAAAGACACCCAGGGTCGCACCGATAAAAATGCGCCCGACGCGACCGGCAGCCGCCGAATAGATTTCACCATTGACCTTGCAGTCCTCGTGACACAAGTAAGCGACGATCGGCGCGACCAACTCCGGATCCATCTTGAACTGGTTAGCCATAGGCCCCATCAAGTCTTCGGTCATCCGGGTCTTGGCGCCGGGCGCCAACACATTGGCCTTGATGTTGTACTTCTGGCCTTCCTGCTTCAGCACATTGGTGAAGCCTACGACACCCATCTTCGCGGCACCGTAATTGGTCTGCCCGAAGTTACCGAAAATCCCGGCTGCCGAACTGGTGTTCACGATGCGGCCGTATTTTTGCTCCCGCATCAGTTCCCAAGCGGCTTTGGTGACCCAGAACGCACCCCTGAGGTGGACATCAAGAACGGGATCGAGAAATTCCGGTGACATATTCTTGAACGACTTGTCGCGCAGAATCCCGGCGTTATTGATGACGATGTCGATCTTGCCGAAAGCGTCAAGCGCCGTCTGAATAATGGCTTCGCCGCCTTCAACGGTGGACACGCTGTTGCCGTCTGCCACGGCCTCGCCACCGGCAGCCCGGATTTCTTCCACGACTTTTTCCGCTGGCGAGGCCGAACCGGAACCCGATCCGTCGACCGAGCCACCCAGGTCGTTGACCACCACTTTGGCCCCGCGTGAGGCCAGTAAGATGGCATGTGCCCGACCCAAGCCGCCGCCGGCGCCGGTCACCACTGCCACACGTCCGTCATATCGCATTTCTGACATGAGATCCTTCTCCTCCACGTATTATCAGTATCAAGACAAAAACCGTTGCTAAAGTAGCGTTCTTTCCTGCGCCATGCAACGTATGGGCGACCGAATCAAACGGCGTATCGCTAGGATCGCGCTGGCGATGTGGATTCAGCGATAAGGCAACCGACCACCCGGAACAAAAGTTTCGATGTCAAGTTCTGGGAACCAGAGGAACCGGCAACCCAGAATCGGCCCGAATGCGTTTTACCCGGAATGGGGCGAGGATAAAAATCGAAGTTGGGTGATCGAATCTTGCCCCCGCCTCAGAGCCACGGTCACGTTGGAGATCGATCAGGCGCGTTCGCAATCCAGACCGCGAATCTCGGCCATCCGCTGGCCAATTTGGGTCCGTTGACGATCGCTCAGCTGAGTACTGACTTCCGGAAGAAAATCTTCGTTCTCTCGCGTGAGATGTTCACGTTGCAGCTTTTCGAAAGACCGGGCTCTTTCCCAGAGCCCTTGGCGATCATCGATCGCTTCCGGGGTGGCGAGGAACGGGGCAAGTTGTTCCCAAGCTTGCTCGATTTCTTCGTGATCGAGCGCAAGCCGCTCTATCATGCCATCCATCAACGGGGAGTTGTCGAGCAACGCCGGGAAAAGGCATTGCTCTTCATCTCGGTGGTGTAACCAGTTGGCACGGGTATAGAACGTGTGCATGGCGACGGCTTGATTTGCCAAATCTTTGGTGATGCCGCCGTCACGGATCGCCATGGCCAGTTGCAACAGCGCCTCACCTTGACGAAGCATGCAATCGTGATAACTGCGCAAAACAGCCACGCCGTCAGAAAAATCCTCGGCAGGTTCTGTGAAACGGAATTGCACGGAGGCCCTCAGCGTGAATAGCGAACGAACTTGGAGCGGACCACTTGGTAAGGCCTGAAAAGATAGCCCACCGGTGCACTCCAGATATGAACCAAACGGGTGAACGGAAACAGCAAAAACACGCTCAGCCCGAGGAAAATATGCAACTTAAAGATAAAGTTCACATTATCTAGCAGCGCCGGTTCCGGGCGCAGCCAAGCAACACTCTGCACCCACTCGGTCAGCGCAATCATGACCGACGCATCGCCGTGGGCAGCATGCCACAACGACACCGGCACGGTGCACAAACCCACTGCCAGGGTAATGAGCAGCCAGTCAAGAATAAAAATATCCATAAACCGGGTATTCGCCCGAACCCGTGGGTTGAACATACGTCGGCGCCAGAGAATAACCCCGCCAATCATGCATATAATGCCAAACACCGAACCGGCCCCCATTGCCACCGCCTGGTGCAACATGTCAGAAACACCCAAGGCCAGAAACACTTCGTGGGGGGTCAACAAACCAACGGCATGCCCACCGAGCAGTGCCAGGATACCAATGTGAAACAGGTTACTCCCTAGGCGCAGATTTTTTCGATCGAGGAGCTGACTGGAATCGGCCTTCCAGGTGTATTGCTCGCGGTCGAACCGGATCAAACTGCCCAACAGAAATACCGTCAGCGCGATATAGGGATAAACACCGAATAAAAGCGTTTGCATGGATGTTCCTTCCTCAAGAACCCTGGCTGCTTAAACCATGCCGGGTCATGGCGTCTTGACTGCTGTGTTCGAGAACCACGTTTAGAAGCGGCCCGTATGGGCTGTCGATCTGTTCCAGATTGTGAGCGACTACCGCAATCGCATCGTGGCTCTGACGCAGAAAACTCACGGCATTGCGTTCGTCTGGTAGGGTCGAGACGTACTCCAAAAGCAGCGGCAGATAGTCGGGTAGCTGACCCTCGGTGATCTCAAAGCCGCAGGCGCGAAAATATTCCACAAGTTTGACCAATGTTGGACCGCGGTCCCTGTCCTGCTCTTCCAGCAGGTGATGGGTTAGGTACAAGGAGTGATCCGGGGTCAGGTCGAAGGTCTGAACATATTTGGCCTGCCATTCCGTTGGCGATTGAGCCCGCGCCCAATCAACAAAGCCGGTAATTGCCTGGCGCTGCGGCTCACTGGCATATTCCAGTGAACGGACCATGTCAGAAAACTCGTCGAGATGAGCGCAAACCTCATCGTTCGGATAGTCCAACAAAACCGATAAGAGACGGTAGAGCATCATTCCGCAGGCTCAGGCTTTTTAACGGTAGCCGCCTCCGCAGATGCCGACTCCGCCCGACGCCCCTTGATTTCGCTAATCGGAACGAACGCCAGATCGTCCACGGTTCCTTTGCGCTTTTCAGGAAACAAAGAAGTGCCTTCGTAAGCACTGACGCTGCAACCCTCATTGCCGAACGAGAATCCGTTTTGGCCTTGGAAAGCATGAAAATCTTCCTGCCGAAGCTCTTCGTGGCTGGTGGGAATGACAAAGCGATCCTCGTAGTTGGCAATCGCCATATAGCGATACATCTCTTTAACCTGAGTCTCCGTCAACCCCACTTCCTGCAAGACTTCCAGATCAGGTTCACCCTCAACGTTGACCGAACGCATGTAGCTGCGCATAGCCAGCATTCGCTTGAGGGCCAAGACGATTGGTTCTTCTTTGCCCGCCGTTAACAGGTTGGCGAGATAACGAATCGGCATGCGTAGCGCTTCGACCTTGGGAATCACACCATCGCGGTGGGTGGGCAGATGCCCCTGATCGATTTGACTTTGCACGGGCGATAACGGCGGAACATACCAAACCATCGGCAAGGTCCGGAACTCCGGATGCAGCGGAAAAGCCACTTTCCAGTCAACCGCCAGCTTGTAGATGGGGGATTTCTGCGCAGCCTCGATCCACGATTCAGGCACGCCGTCTTGTCGAGCCTGCTCGATGACGGCGGGGTCATTAGGATCGAGAAAAATTTCCATTTGTGCTTCGTACAGATCTTTGGGATCTTCAACCGCTGCCAGCTCGGAAATGCGATCGGCGTCGTACAACATGATGCCGTTGTAACGGATACGCCCGACACAAGACTCACTGCACACCGTCGGCAGACCCGACTCGACACGCGGATAACAGGCGGTGCATTTCTCCGCCTTGCCGGACTCCCAGTTGTAAAACACCTTTTTATATGGGCAGTTGCTAACGCACATGCGCCAGCTCCGGCAGCGGTTCTGATCGACCAGAACAATCCCGTCTTCCTCGCGTTTATACATGGCACCGGAGGGACAGGAAGCAACGCACGATGGATTGATGCAGTGGTTACAAATCCGCGGAAGATACATGCTAAACGAGTTTTCGAACTCCGAGTAAACCTCCTTTTCAACCGCTTCGAAGTTACGATCCTGGCCGCGTTTCTCGAATTCGCCCGCCATGTCGTCTTCCCAGTTGGGGCCCCATTCGATCTTGTCCATACGACTGCCGTCGATCAGGGAACGGGGCCGCGCGGTGGGTGCCGCCTCAGCCAGCGGGCTGGTCTGCAGGTGTCCGTAGTCGTAAGTGAACGGCTCGTAGTAATCGTCGATCTCGGGAAGATCGGGATTCATGAAGATGTTCATCAGACGCTTAACGCGGCTACCCGATTTCAGCTGCAGCTTGCCTTTATCGGCAACCCAACCACCGTTCCAGCGCTCTTGATCTTCCCAGTTCTTGGGATAACCGACACCCGGTTTAGATTCGACATTGTTGAACCAGACGTACTCGACACCTTTTCGGTTCGTCCACACGTTCTTACATGTCACCGAGCAAGTATGGCACCCGATGCATTTGTCCAGATTGAAAACCAAAGCGAAGTTTGCACGAACCTTCATAAAACGACTTGCTCCCGCTCGTCAGTGTCCTCGAACGCCGGTTCCTGCACGTACGGCGCTTGTGGGACGCCGGGCGGATTCAGCGCCGCTTCGCGCTGAGGCGTTAAGGGGCGCTCCAACCAATCCACATCCTGGTCCTCAATCTTATGGAGGACAACGTATTCGTCTCGCTGCGAACCCACCGTACCGTAGTAGTTGAAACCGTAGCTGTACTGGGCGTAGCCACCAATCATATGGGTGGGTTTGACCACGACTCGGGTGACGCTATTGAGAATCCCTCCCCGCTTACCGGTGGTATTGGACCCCGGAACGTTCACGATTTTCTCCTGCGCGTGGTACATCATGGCCATGCCCTCCGGAATTCGCTGACTGACCACAACCCGCGCGACGGTCGCCCCGTTGGTGTTCAACGCTTCAACCCAGTCGTTGTCGACCAAGCCGATCCGCTTGGCATCGGTTTCCGAAACCCAAACAACAGGGCCGCCACGGAACAAGGTCAACATCCGCAGATTGTCGTTATAGCTGCTGTGGATACCCCATTTGGAGTGCGGCGTGATCCAGTTCAGCACCAAGTGGGGCTTATCACCCAATTTCTGAACCATCGCACCCGTCGCTTTTAGGTCAACGGGTGGACGGAAGGCGCAAAACCCTTCCCCAAAATCCAACATCCATTCATGGTCCTGATAGAACTGCGCCCGGCCGGTCAAGGTACGGAACGGAATGTGCTCGTGAATGTTGGTATAACCGGCGGTATAGCTCACCTCCTCGGATTCGATACCGCTCCAGGTGGGGGCGGTAATGATCTTTCGGGGTTGCGCTTTGATATCCGCAAACGTGATCTTGTCATCGCGGCGATTGGCCGCCAGCGGCGTGTGATCGATACCCGTTTTAGCAGACAACGCCTGCCAGGATTTCCAAGCCACCTCACCGTTGGTTTCCGGCGCCAGAGACAAAATGGTGTCACAGACGTTGATGTCTTCTTCCAAAGAAGGCAGCCCCTTGCTGATACCCTCTTCCTCGATCGTGTAAGAGGTCAATTTGAGGTGTTCGTATTCCTCTTCAGTATTCCAATCGATCCCTTTCACGTTGTTGCCGGCGGATACCAGCAACGGCCCCAGCGCCGTGAACTTCTTGTAGGTGTTGGCGTAGTCCCGCTCAACCACCTTCAATACCGGCATGGTCTTACCCGGAACAGGTTCGCATTCACCCCGCTTCCAGTCTTTCACGCCCAAAGGTTGCGCCAACTCGCCTGGGCTGTCGTGCATCATGGGAACGGCCACCAGGTCCTTACGGGTACCAAGATGCTTACCGGCCAGCTCCGAGAACCGCTTTGAGATCAGCCGGAAGATTTGCCAGTCACTGCGGCTTTCCCACCCCGGGTTGACCGCTTCGGTCAAGGGATGGATGAACGGGTGCATGTCAGTGGTGTTGAGGTCGTTTTTCTCATACCACGTGGCGGTGGGCAAAATAATGTCCGAATACGCGCCAGTGGAATTCAAACGGAAGTTGATGTCCACCAGCAAATCCAACTTGGCGATAGGCGCATCCGGACGCCACTTGATCTCCTGCCCTTCCGCTTCGGGCAAGACGTCTTGCATGACGCCATTTTGCGCACCCAACAGATGCTTCAAGAAATACTCGTGGCCTTTGGCGCTGGTACCCAACAGATTGGCCCGCCAGACGAACATGTTACGGGGGTAATTTTCTGGCGCATCGATATCTTCGCCGGAGAACGCCAATTCGCCGCGCTTGAGTTGGTCGACGACGTAATCGGCAATCGCTTTTTCGTCATCCGCCCCAGCCGCCTTCGCATCGTCACAGATGTCCAGTGGATTTCGATTGAAGTACGGCCCAGACGGCAGCCACCCCAAACGTTGTGAAACCACGTTGTAATCTGCCAGCGAGTAGCCTTTGTATTTACCCTTGGCGGTCTCGGCCAGCAAGCTGTCCGCACTTAACTGCTCATAACGCCATTGATCGGTGTGGAAATAAAAGAACGTGGTACCGTTCATTTGCCGCGGTGGACGATGCCAATCCAACGCAAAGGCCACCGGCGCCCAACCGGCTTGCGGCCGAAGTTTCTCCTGACCCACATAATGTGCCCATCCGCCCCCACTTTGCCCAACGCATCCGCACAGGTGCAGCAGGTTCATGATGGAACGATAGGTCATGTCGTTGTGGTACCAGTGGTTGATTCCCGCACCAAGAATCACCATCGATTTGCCGCGTGTTTTGGCTGCGTTGTCGGCGAACTCGCGAGCCGTACGGATGATGTCAGCCCGTTTAACTCCAGTGAACTGTTCACCCCAGGCTGGTGTGTAGGGGGTGTTTTCGTCGTCGTAATCGCCGGCGATCTCACCGCCTAAGCCGCGATCAACGCCGTACTGTGCAACCTGCAGATCGAACACCGTCGCAACCAGCACCTCTTCGCCATCGAGCTTCAGGCGTTTGACCGGAACCTGGCAATGGGTC
This sequence comes from Pseudomonadota bacterium, assembly GCA_034189865.1. Taxonomy (NCBI): domain Bacteria; kingdom Pseudomonadati; phylum Pseudomonadota; species Pseudomonadota bacterium. The sequence continues at coordinate 11,041 of JAXHTV010000033.1, forward strand.
GTCCGCCGTTCGGGGTCATCAAAGCGCGGAAAAGCGACCGAGACTACGGTATCTTCCGAGCCGCAGACGCTCAGTGCCGCTTGAATCTCTGCCTGATCGCTGGCGTTCTTCGGCAGCAAATTCCATTTACCCTGCTCGCCCCAGCGGAATCCGATGGACCCATTGGGCACCACCACGTTGCCGGTGGACTCGTCGAGCACCAGCGTTTTCCATTCCGGGTTGTTGCTCTCGCCAAGCGCACCGTCGAAGTCCGATGCCCTCAAGAAACGGTCACTGGTGTAGCCATCCTCATGAGGCCGCAACTTCACGAGCATGGGCAGATCGGTATATTTTCGGCTGTATTCCTGAAAATACGGAACCTGCTTGTCGACAAAAAATTCCTTCAGCACTACGTGAGCCATGGACAAAAACAACGCCGAGTCGGTGCCCTGACGAGCCGGCATCCACAAATCGGCGAATTTTACGTATTCGGCATAGTCTGGCGCGATGGCGACGACCTTCGTTCCCTTATACCGAACCTCCGAGTAGAAGTGGGCATCCGGCGTCCGCGTCATGGGCAGGTTGGCGCCGCAAACGATGATGTAGCCGGAGTTGTACCAATCGGCGGCCTCGGGCACGTCGGTTTGCTCGCCCCAGACCTGGGGCGAGGATGGCGGCAGATCGCAATACCAATCGTAGAACGACAGGCTGGTGCCGCCGATCAGCGATAAATAGCGGGTTCCGGCCGCATAAGAAATCATCGACATGGCCGGAATCGGGGAAAAACCAACAACGCGGTCCGGACCGTGAGTTTGGGCGGTGTATACATTCGCCGCCGCGATAATTTCCACGAGTTCTTCCCACTTGGCCCGAACGAAACCGCCCAATCCTCGAACCGCGGTATAGCGTTTGCGTTTGTCGGGGTCGGTTTGTATCGCCGCCCATGCTTCGACGGGATCTTTCCCCAGGGCTTTCTCCGCCCGATATAGGTCAAGCAGCCGACCCCGTATCAGCGGATGCTTGACCCGATGCGGACTGTAGAGATACCACGAGTAACTGGCGCCCCGTTGGCAACCCCGGGGTTCATGATTGGGCAGATCAGGACGGGTACGAGGATAGTCCGTGGCCTGCATCTCGAAGGCGACCAAACCGCTTTTTACATGAATATTCCAGCTGCAACCGCCAGTACAATTCACACCATGGGTCGACCGCACGACCTTGTCGAACCGCCAACGATTTCGATAACCCTCCTCCCATTGGCGATCGTCGTTGGTCACAATGCCGTGACCGTCGGAAAAAGTACCTTGGACCCTGTTAAAAAAACGGAGCCGGTCCAAAAAATGACTCATGCCCTACTCCTGCCCCCTGCTGGCCGCAGGATAGCGGAACGAAGACGGGTGGCTGCCCATAATGATACTCGCCGCCTTCGATCCCGATACCCGAATGTGATAGTGAATAGTCAAGAAACGGATCCTGTCAGTACCGCCGGCTAGGCGCCAGCAATTGCCACATAGACCACGCCATTCTCGACACGCGTAGGATACGTTGTGGTGACGCCTTCATCCGGCGCAACCGCTTGACCATCTTGAAGCTGAATAACCCAATTGTGTAACGGGCAAGTGACTGTCTTTCCGCATACAATGCCTTGAGAAAGCGGCCCCCCTTTATGGGGACAACGATCACGGAGTGCAAAGACCTCGTCCTGCCGGTTTCGAAAAACCGCAATGTCTCCGTCCGGGGTTTTGATCACTCGCGAGCCCAACACCGGAATCGCATCCAGCAAGCCCGCCTCAACCCATTGCCCGCCGGATGATGTGGGCGGCGTAGATATGTTATTCACTGTTGACATCAGAGGTTGTTCGCTCCCTAAACCTGATCAAGCCAATTCTTTCATTGGAACGAATTCATGCGGTTCCTTCCCATCTACCGCCCGCTCAGCCCACGGATCAATCTGGGCAAAACGCTGGGACTTAAGGAAACGATCAGCCAACTCGCGACGACCCTTCGCATCCTCGACCACACGCGTTTTCACATACGCCAGGCCCACCCGTTCAATCCAGGGCGCCGTTCGCTCCAGATAGTGCGCTTCCTCTCGGTACAGTTGAATAAACGCACTGCAATACTCGTGGACTTCTTCTTCTGTCCGGACATGGCAAAGCAGATCGGTGGCACGCACTTTCACGCCCCCGTTTCCGCCCACATGCAGTTCGTACCCTGAATCCACACACACGACCCCAAAGTCTTTAATCGTTGCCTCGGCACAGTTACGCGGGCAACCGGAAACAGCGAGCTTAACCTTGTGAGGCGTCCAGGTCCCCCAGGTCATTCGCTCCAAATCGATGCCGAGCCCGGTGGAATCCTGCGTGCCGAATCGGCACCACTCTTTTCCTACACAGGTTTTAACGGTCCGCAAGGACTTGCCATAGGCGTGACCGGAAACGAATCCCGCTTCAGCCAATTCTTTCCACACCTTGGGAAGCTTTTCTTTGCTGACGCCGAGAAGGTCGATCCGCTGGCCGCCGGTGATCTTCACGGTCGGCACCTTGTTTGATTCGGCAACCTCAGCGATAGCACGCAATTCGGCCGGCGTCGTCACGCCGCCCCAGATCCGCGGAACCACCGAGTACGTGCCGTCTTTTTGGATATTCGCGTGCGCGCGCTCGTTGATAAACCGAGACTGAGGATCGTCGAATGCCTCTGCGGGCCAAGTGGAAATCACGTAATAATTGAGCGCCGGCCGGCAAGATGCGCAACCATCCGGATTTTTCCATTCGAGAAATTCCCGCACGTCATGAGCGGCGATCAAGTGCTGATCACGGATGGTTTGACGGACTTCGTCATGCGTGTAATCGGTGCATTTACACATGGGCCGCTTACTAGGCGCGGCACTATAGTCACCGCCAAGCGTGCTGGCCAACAGCTGCTCCACGAGCCCGGTGCACGAGCCGCAAGAGGACGAGGCCTTGGTGTGTGCTCGCACATCCTCCAACGTGAAAAGCTTCTTGTCGACAATCGATTTAACGATGGTGCCTTTGCAGACCCCATTACAGCCGCAAATTTCCGCGTCGTCAGAGAGATTGGCGACCGCCGTTGCCGCCCCAAAGCCTGAACTGCCCAGATGCGCTTGACCGAAAAGCACCGTGTCCCGGAATTCGCCGATGTCCGATCCGTCTCGCATGAGCTGGAAATACCAGCTGCCATCGATCGTATCACCGTAGAGCACCGCGCCTTTGATACGGTTGCTGTCGTCGATGACCAAACGCTTGTACACGCCGCGCTTGACATCCTGAAACACGATGTCTTCGGTTCCTTCACCGCCGGAAAAGTCACCGGCCGAGAATAGATCGATACCAGTCACCTTGAGTTTGGTCGAGGTGACCGAACCTTCATAACGGGAATACCCCAGCCCGGCCAAATGATTGGCGCAAACCTTCGCCTGATCCCAAATAGGCGCGACCAAGCCATAGGTGGCGCCCCGATGCTGGATACACTCACCCACGGCGTACACCGCTGGATCATAGGTTTGCATCGTATCGGTCACCAGAATACCGCGTTCACAATATAATCCGGATTCCTTGGCTAACTTGACGTTGGGACGAATTCCGACCGCCATCACAACCAGGTCGGCGGGGATTTCCTCGCCGCTCTTGAAACGAACGGCCCGAACAGCGTCGTCGCCGAGAATTGCCTCCGTTTCGGCTTGCATTCGGAAGTGGATTCCTCGCTCTTCCAGCGATTGCTGAAGCAAGCGGCCGGCCGGTTTATCCAACTGCCGTTCCATCAGACTGTCGAGCAGGTGAACGACAGTAACTTCCAACCCCTGCTTCATCAGACCATTGGCGGCCTCCAACCCGAGCAAGCCACCGCCGATCACCACTGCGTGACGGCGACCTTTACCAGAAGCCGCCGCCATCGTCTTGACATCTTCAATGTCTCGAAAGGCAATCACGCCCGGCAAGTCCCGACCGGGCACGGGGATGATAAATGGGTCGGAACCCGTGGCAATCAACAAGCGATCGTATGACTCTTCGGTACCATCTTCGGATCGTACGATCCGCTTGCGGCGATGCAACTCGACGACCTTCTTGCCTTTATGCAACCGAATTCCGTTTTCCGCATACCAGTCTTCGGAATTGAGCACGATCTCGTCGAAGGTTTTTTCTCCAGCAAGCACCGGAGACAACAAAATGCGGTTGTAATTAACGTAGGGTTCAGCGCCGTAAACACTGATGTCATAACTATCCGGCGTCAGCTTCAGCAGTTCCTCCAAGGTGCGTATTCCGGCCATTCCGTTGCCAATCACCACGAGTTTCTGCTTGCCCATTTACACCTCCATTGATACGGCGTCGCCATGAACCGTCGGCCTAAACAAAACCAAATTAGCAATCATCATGCCAGGAAGCCGCCACGACGCACTCTAAAGTAGGTGATTGATAATTGGACGGTCGGGCTTGGCGATCACCAAACAAAATTCAACGGATCGCACCCACATGGTGCGGTAATGGTTGTTTCGTGGGCCAAAATGAAGCGAAACTCTGGAGCAGAACACCAACGGGGTGCATCCATTCGGTGCGATGTCGCACCCTGAGGTCACTTGAACTCACGTTTATCAACCCCGACCCTTGGCGCACCACATTCGTGCGATACCGCGGGCACGCTCAAAGACCGCCATCAAAGTCGTTACAACGCTCTCAGAAAAAAAAAACGGCAACCTCTTAGGTTGCCGTTTCCGCCATTATCAGGCGCCGAATCATCATTGAGCGCCCTCACAAGCGAGTCAGCCAATCGCAGACCAACCGCCAACTGACAATGCGCGACTCAAACCGTCGTGTCGAGCTGGCTATACAGCCATTCTTAGGTCAGCCGCAAGGATCATTAGAACCGAAAACCGACCCCACCTTTGATATGCCACGCCTGAAATGAGTCCATTTCGATGGCCGTCCCACTGCGGGTTGTCACATCGGGCTCATCGATATACGTATAACGCAGCTCGCCGAAAAAATAACTCGACTGAGTCAGGGTCAGCATAGCTCCGGCCTTAGCCAGAACACCCCATTCTGGCCCATCGAACTTCAGTACCGCTCCCGAATCCGACCAAGCCCGGCCATCTTCAAGAAACGCCATTACCGGCCCGATTCCGACGTAAGGGCTGACAAAGCCGCGCGGAAACATGGTGTATACCAGATTGACACTTACCGGGAGAATCTCTGGCTGCAGAATGTTGACCTCGCCGGCGTTATTGTCACCACCGATCACATCACCTCCGCCCACATCGTTGATCTGAATTTCCGGAAAAATAATGTCCAGATCAAGTTCCAAACCGAGCCGATCGGTAAACTTGTACCCCAGCATCGCGCCGAATGCCAAAACGTCCACGTTCTCGGGCGGTGGTTCAACTTCATCAGTTCCGCCGCCCAAGGTGATATTGATCAGACCGGCGATCGATAGCGTGCTCGTTTCCGAACCATCAATGGTTTGTTTAGCATTATCCGCCCGTTTGAAATCGGGTCCGTAAATGCCGCCTCCAACCTGCAAATAAAACTCTCTGGCTAAAGGGCCGGCCGCCATGGCTGTGGACATTCCCAATCCAGACAAAGCCCAGCCCGCGACTGCCGCGAACGCGAAGCGAAATACTTGGTTGCGGCTAAAACGTGAAGATCTCCGGTACCCGGACATCCCTGCCGAGAGAAGTGGTCGCGTGGTTTGCATCATGTCCTTATTCCCTTCCATTTTCCCGTCGTCTCCAGGGTCTGCCGGGGCTTCCCGGCTCGCGGAATCCATCCCACCGCGCGAGGATCACTCTGATCTCAGAGAATACTCATGCTTCGAGGCCAATCGTTCACAACTGACCTGGCGCTATCGAGCCAGGAAAGAAGCGAACTCGGTGCCGAAGGTGACCCCCACACTGAAGCGAATCTCTCGAACTTCGAGATCATCTACGTCGTACTCGTTACCGTTTTCGTCTTTCAACTCCGGATCGCTGATCCGCCCGTAGCGAGCGCCCAGTTGTCCATACCACGTTTCGCTGAATTGAATCTTGGCACCGATATCTGCAACGTAGCCGAATTCCAGACCGCCTGATGCCGTCAGATCGGTGGCTTCATTGAAAACCAACCGATTACCCAAATCGGCGATCAGCACACCCACGGCGATATAGGGGCTTAGTGTGGATTCCGGCATGAAGGTGTATACCCCCTGCAGATGCAACGGGATGATCGCCGGTGCCGCCACCTTAATGGTGATAGACTCGGGATCGTTGGAAATGACACGAGTGACCAAAGGGCCTTCTAAAAGAATTCGCGGCAGCGTCAGACCGGCGCCAAACTCCGCGCCCAGGTGGCGGCTAAATTGATAGCCCACGACGCCGTTTATCGCCAACATGGGGCGATTTTCGGCCTCCACTCGCGTAGCCGAGCCCCCGGACGCACTGATTTCCAGCGGAAGGGCAAGATCGATCGATCCCAATCCCAAAACCGGAACGGTAATCCTCTGCCCCTGAGTGGTTGTACTCAGTAGGTCGCGCGCGCCGTCTTCCCCGAGCCCGAACTCCGGTGTAAGCAAGCCTGCGCCAAGGTTGATATAGATGTCTCCCGGCCGAGGACCGGCTGCTGAAGCAAAATCGATCGGCATCGCTACCAGCACGAATAACGTAGCCCATAACTTCCGTCTGCCTCGCCCGCAGACTGCCCAGTCGAATGATGGGCATGTCGACGGTTTCCGGGCCGTGCTGCCCGAGCAGAACTTCCATGTCATCTGGAATCCTCCTTGAGATACCAAATCGTATTATTGAGTCTATAACGCGACTCGTCACTCGGCTTTCCCGATCGGCCGCCGCCAATTTCCCCGCGTCGTTTAGCAACCGGGCATGCGTTTTTTCAAGTCAACGTCCATTCCCGACCTGAGCGCTAAATTCATGGTCGCACCCTAAAAGAAAGACTCACCACACCTAAAAAATGGAGATTTCCCAATCTGTGCGTCAACTAAAAGCCAGGAGCACGAACACGCTGCAAGAACGTTGTCTCAACCTTGATAATGAGAGCCGAAGCCGGCAGCGTTGCGGTCGAAAAAAGCGATGACTTGGTTTAAAAAGTCGTGAGACGAAACGCGCAGGATCGATATTTTGCTACCTGAGCCAATACTTCCGGTGCAGCACCGGAACTATCGAGTTAGTCTCCTGTCATATTTATATTTTGCAATGGGAAGATAGATCAGCTGGAGAACGATTGCAAATCCCGGATCGAACCCACCTGACATCCTCATTACCCGCGCCGCACCCCGTTCGGAACAGCGGCATGCGAACGAACCCGCGACCGGCTCCAAAGCACAACGTCCTAATTTGACTCACGAAGGCTTGGGCCTAGTGAATCCTCGCGATAATTAGATAATGGCAAACGACAGGCCAATGGCAAGATTTCTTGCACTGGCGATTCTTCATATACGTGATGGCCCGCGAATCCCCAAAGGTCATTCGCGGGCCACGATCTCTCAGTGCTTTCCCTCTACTGGGCGGTGGACCCCGGCATTAGAATTTGTAATTCGCCATGACCCAGAACTTTCGCGTATCGGTTGCGAAAGTGTCCGCGTCATAGTCGGCGTACTTGACCAGACCTGAAAGATTGGGAGTGAATGATTTAGAGATGAGCAAATCCAGCTCAGTGCCGAAATCATCGCCACTTTCATCGCCGCTGAAGTCATGGTAGACGGCCATAAACTTGAAGCCACTCACCGTGACTTGGGCTTTCACCATCGTGTCCACCAAGCCATCACCACCGGCGATCAGATCACCCAGGAACTTGTCAGCCCAGCCGTTGAATGCATGCTTGGTAGCCAATGGCGTTTGGAAGTTGTAGGTTCCGTCTCCACTCAGAACTTCCTGGTCCACGGAGAACAACACGTTGGCGAAGGTCACGCCCACTCCGACCCAATAGTAGTCGGCATCGACAATATCCGTGGCGTCAGCGTAGTCGCTTTGATCCGCATACTCGGCGGTATAGTTTAGTTTCACGTCTTGCCCGAGAGGAACGCCACCGGTCACCCGCAACCCGAACGTTTTGGTGTCTTTTGTCGGCCCGGTATCCACTTCGAAATCGAGGAAATAGCCGTAGGCGGTGATGCTCGCCCAGTCGACCGGCTTGACAGTCGCATTAACCAAGTGGCCTTCCAGATCAACTTCTCCGAACAGAATCGTGTTGGATTTGTCCAGATAGCTATAGCTGAGGACCGTGTTGGTCAAGCTCTTGTTTTCCACCTTGACCGCATTGAAGGTTTGTTCGTTTTGCCGCCATCCGACGTTACCGACAAACCGTGCGTTATCGAGAATGAGTCTTTGTCGACCTAACCGAAAGAGCGTGTCAGGAACGCCTGCGTAATCCAAGTAAACCTGGTTGACTTCGGTGCCTTCAGGATCAGCCACCACAGGAAACTCGGTTTTACCATTCTGGGTGCTGTTGTATTTTTCTGCCCCCAAGGCGTCCACGTGTTCGAACTCGACGAATCCCATGAATCCTCCCACGCTACCCGTGCGGTAACCCAAGCGCAGCCGTTGAGTAAAGGCCTCGGCATCTTCGGTGAAGCCGTCTTGCTCAACCATCTCGGCCCGGATTCGGTAGTCCACGTTTGGCGTACCGCCGTTGATCGCGTCCGTGAGCGCGTTCGCGGAAGCTTGATCCAACGCGAGCATCGATACCATCGCCGTGGCGGTTAAAGCCGTCGTCTTGGTTCCATTAACCATTTTCGATTTCCTTATGTTTTCACGATCACGTGCGAGGGCCGCCCCCCTCTCGAAAAGTAAAGCGATCGATCAGATATAGGCGGTTTGCCGATCGATCAGTTTTCCACAAGCCCACGTTGCCCGACAGAAGCACTGGCCACCGGCCGAAATCTGGCCAACCAATAACAAGCTGACTTCAGAAGATCGATCTAAGTGCTTATTAAAGTCATGACGGCAATATGACAACGTTTGCATATGCTCTAGTCAACGGGAATCCGAATGACCACGCCGCCCATAATGTCGCCCAATTCGAAATCACGACGGGGCGAATCTTTGTGATCGTTGTGGCAACTCACACACGCTTCCGCCACCGCGGTATCGGGGTACAGGGCCGTAAAGTATTTCTGACCACCGAGCGTCTCTTCGCCGTAGTAGTTCTTTCCTGGATTGTCGACAATGTACTGCAAACCTGTCTCTTCCAGGTCCGTTTTTGGACCGTTTTGCGTGTTGACAGGCCAGAGCGACAACAAAGAATAGCTAAACCCCGGGTCTTGCTCGGCGACCAACTCGGATCCATAACGGAACATCTGAGCCGGCAACGGCAGTGCTTTGTCGTCTTCCCAGTATTCGCTGGCTTTGATCACGCCTTCGACATTTTGGAGACGGTTAACCACCTGCTTGGTGTAGACGGTCCGGTCAGCTGCCATGACGGCGTGGAGCCCGTCTGCCATTTTCTGCGGCGCAATTCCACCAGAGGTCGTTTGCGTGGTTTGTTCGCAACCCGCCAATCCGGCGATACCCAAAGCCACGAACAGACCCGCGAGACGAAAATTGTACTGAGGCATGACACTACTCCTTGGCTAAACTATGGTGATTGTTGGCATATTCGAATCGAACGCTGCGGTCGCCCCAGAGTCATTCCGAGCGCTCCCGGCTGTCGGCGGACTCAAGACGCTCCGCCACCCAGGTCATGCTCTCGACGACGCGACTGGGTTGACCATTGAAATTACGAGCAATCAACGACGGGTCGGCGAGCGCGTCGATGGCGAAACCAAGCCCGTGACAATCCATGCACACGTCGCGAAGCATTTTCTCGTTAGGTCGCAGATTGTGACTTTGATGATGATTGGCTCGGACGCGCTCGACTCCCTGCTCGCGATATACCTCCCGCGGCATATGGCAGGTCGCGCAGCTCACACCCGCCCCTGCGGCAACACGCCCATCTTGCTCGGCCTGCCAAAGCTCAAAGTGCTTTGACGAGCGAAAGTTGCGCGTGTGCTGGTCGTCATGGCAGGACTCACATGATTCGACTGCGGCCTGGCGCGTATCGAAATCGTGGGCGCCATGACAACTCTGGCAACCTAACTCTCGGTCCAGTGAATCCAGACGCATGGGTTGCCGCGCCATACCCGGTTGGAGCGCAGACAACCCGGCCGCTAAACGCATGCCGTGTTTTCCGGCGAGAAACCCCGCTTGCTCGAACTCATGGCAATCCCCGCAGACCTGATAGCCGGGCGAGGCATTCCACGGCGTTGCCTCGTCGGGCTGATGGCAGTCACTGCAATTGATGCCTTGAGCCGCGTGGCCTGTAGCCGCCCACCGCTCGACGATCTCGGGATCCTTGTGAGTCGGCGGACTGTCCGCTTGATCCGACGTCAATCGGACCGCGGAATTCACTTCGAAAACCGCTGGCACCGGTGCGAAGGGCGCCTCGAGAATCGCAGGCTCTTTCAAATGGCGCGCGAGAAAGTCCTCATAAAGCGCTGTGTTGTCGTGAAAGTTATGACAGCCGGAGCTCGTGCACGTGGTGAACTCCAACCCTTGATGGGTGGGACGTTCCTCTCCAACTTCGGCATGGCAAATCACACAATAGTCATCCGGCAAAGTGACCCCCATCGCATGGGTCTGTTCGGGACGGTGCTCCGTGTGGCAGGTCACGCAATAACGCGCGTCCAAAATTTCCGCCTTATCGGCGTTACGCGGATCGGTGAATTTCTTTCGCGGATGACTGTCATCGGCAGCCGCCAACTCCGCTCCGTGACAGTCCACACATGCCTGCTGAATGGACTCCATCCCGCCAAAGGTATCGACGTGACAGCTCTCACAAGCCAACTCGATCTGGTAGTGGCCATGGGTGGTCTGTCCGATCAGAAAAACCGAGCGGGCAGGTCCACTCAACGCCCAAGCCAAACCGCCCGCGAGCATCACGCTCAGCAGCCCCCAGACGACCCAATAGAACTTCGTATTCCCACCCACTAGAAGTAATACACAGACAAAATGTGGAACCCGAGCAGCACCGGCAACGGCCATAACACCAGGATATGGACCCACGTAAGCGCTGAGCGAACTCGACGACCCCACAGAGGTGTCAGTCGGTGAGAGGCCGCAATGCTTGATGCACTTGCCGCTCCGAACAACAGGGCGATGACAAAACTCACCAACAGGAATTGGTTCAAGTTGATGCCCACTCGAAAACCCGTATGCAAAAACAATGTCACGACAATCAACACGCCAATGAGGGTGTGAACTAAACGCCACCCGTCGTAACCTCCGGGCAGCTTAGGCAGGTAGCGCTTTCGCAGAGAAAGCGTCGCCGCTACCACGGTGAGTCCGAGCAGGCCATATCCGGAAAACTGTTTTAGAACGCCGTCCCGCCAGATCGAATCGAGCGCGTAACGCCAATCCTGAACTGAATCCGCCAATGGCACGGGTGCGAGAAGGAGCGTTGCCAAGGCACCGATCAATGCCACGGCGGAAAATAGCGTTAGCCACCGCGCCCCCTTGACCGGCTCGGCGGTCGCGGCGCTGCCAACCAAATCGTTGAGCAGCGGCTTGCAACTGCCGCAGACGGAAGACGCACCGGTCATCGCAGCCAGTTGATCGACGCTCGCCACGCCATGGGCCAACACCACACCAAGATCCCCGCGGGTGACCCCGGTGCAATTACACACCGTGACGTTACTCGGCCAGTCGGCCACGCTGGTGGCCGTTTGATCGGGCCAAATATGCCCTTGATTCTTGAAACGCCACTGTTGCCAGGGCCATAATCGTTGGCGGTTCAAGACCGCATCCTGGATGCGATTGAGTTCCGGCCAGTCGCCCACTGCCATGACGCCCTCCACCCGCCCTCGCCAAAGGGTCAAGCGGCGATACACTCCCCCGCTGTCGGAACGGAACGCCAGGTAATCAAAGGTGGCATCCGGTCGATTCGATCCCGACTCGCCGATACTAAAGACCGTTTCACCCGCCACCTTCAGTTTGGTCGCGGCGACCGTGCCTTGATAGATCGACTTGCCACCCAGAATGTTGTGGCTGGCCACGGCCGCCTGTTCCAGGCCCGGCGCGACCAATCCATAGACCACCTGCCTGTGCTCGGCACATTCACCCACGGCATAAACGTTTGGATCGGATGTCCGCATGTGGTCATCCACCCGAATGGCCCGTCCAACGCTCAAACCCGCCTCCCGGGCGAGTTTGATTCGTGGTTTGATTCCGGCGGAGACGACCACTGTGTCGCATTCCACGACCTGCCCCGATCGCAGCCGCACGCCTTCGACGCGATCGGTTCCCACAATCTCGGTCACCGCTTCGCCCAAGATGCACTCGATCCCCATATGCTCGATTCGGCGTTTGAGAAAACCGCCACCTTCGGAATCCAATTGGCGGTTCATAAGATTTCCGCCCTGCTCGATGACGGTCACGCGGGTGTTGAGCCCCTGCATTCCACGTGCCGCCTCCAGACCGAGCAAACCGCCGCCGATCACCACCGTGTGCCGGGTCCTGACTTTTCGCGCAGCGAGTTTCTGGGCATCGGCCATATCACGAAACGTAAAAACCCCAGACCGCTCGATACCGGGAATACCAGGAACGTGGGGATCCGAACCGAGCGCCAGAACCAATCTGTCGTAAGGCTGAATATGACCGTACTGATCAACAACCTGTTTCGTCTCTCGATCAATGTGCGTCACGCGGCAGTTCAGACGTTGAATCAGACGTTCATCGTCCGCTTCCGGTAGCGGATTTCCGACCCCTATCCAATCGGCTTCGCCGGTGAGCAGTGGCGTCAGACGAATTCGGTTGTAGGGGCCCCAGGGGTCGGCGTCGTAGAACACCACCCGCACGCCATCGGACCGACGCAACAGCTCTTTGGTCATGTGAACACCCACCGGCCCGCCTCCTACGACCAAGACCGTCATTCCCAAAGGGGTGTTTTCGGATGGAACTGTCACGAAATGGGCATGTCCTTGCGTCATTGCGAGTCATTCGGCCATAACCGCGCCGAGGCGGACAAAATTCGCGTTGGCGGCGATCTTCAACGGCCGCAGTCGACCATGAGCAGTGCGTGCTCAGGGTTGCCCGATAGCAAACGGTGTGCCAGCAGACGTAACCTGCTAGAAAAAGAGGGGGTTTTCAGAACTGTCGAGAACGATGCAAACGCTCAGTGTTCGCTTGTACGCACTTCAACAGCGCCAAAAAACGGACTCGGCACCACGATAGTGCGTCTACGGCACAGGACCGATTCGAGGGCGCTCGAATCGGTCACCCGTTTTTGAATCGGGAAACCGATGACATAGGCGGACGCGGACCCTGAACTGTACGCCGCCATATATAGCGATCCCGGACGTTCAAGGCGCTATCAAAGAAGCCAGTCATTCCGCATAGAGGCCGGTCCGGGATTGCGTCACGGATGCACTAAAGTCGGTAGCAGTGATGGTGTATGCTGAGGCGCTATGATGGAAATTTTGGCCCTCGTCGTTTTCACCTTGCTTTTACTGATCGGGACCGCGGGGGTCATCTTGCCGGTCGTGCCGGGTGTGCCGCTGATTGCGCTGGGAGGGTTGATCGCGGCTTGGCTGACCGATTTTTCAAATCTCACACTCAACCACGTCGCGATTTTGGTGGGCTTGGCAATCCTCTCTCAAATACTGGAGTATGCATCGACCGTGGTGGGGGCTCGATACTACGGTGCCAGACGAGCGGGGGTTTGGGGCAGCATCATTGGCTCATTGGCCGGTTTGATATGGTTTCCCCCCTTCGGCTTCTTGGTTGGCGCAATCATCGGCGCGATTGTGGCTGAAATGATCGCGGGTCGCGCCTTTGGCGAAGCGGTGAGAGCGGGTCTCGGCGCTTTGATCGGAACGCTGGGCGGAATCTTCGCCAAGGTCCTGATTATCATCGCCATGGCCATTTTGGCCCTGCCACCGCTCGTGATCCCTCTCTTGGGCGCCTAAACGGCGTATCGCCCGAACTAGACGCCGCCGATGCTTCCCTTCAGGTGTTCGTCACCAAATTGCAGCGCAGCAAGGCGGGCATAGAGCGTGCTTTGCTTTAACAATTGGTGGTGGGTACCGATGGCGTGAATGGTTCCGTGATCCATGACCGCGATGCGATCTGCTTTCAGGACGGTGGCTAAACGGTGGGCAATCACAATACTGGTGCGACCTTGCATCAGCGTATCGAGCGCCTGCTGCACTTTTTGCTCACTTTCTGCATCCAGCGCACTGGTTGCTTCATCCAACAGCAAAAGCGCCGGATCACGCAGAATGGCGCGAGCGATGGCGATTCTCTGGCGCTGCCCACCGGACAAGCGAACGCCTCGCTCGCCCAGGAAACTGTTGTAACCCTCCGGGAGACGCTCTAGAAATTCGTGTGCATGGGCGGCTTGTGCAGCCCCAATGACATCCTGCTCACTGGCGTTGGCGCAACCATAGCGAATGTTTTCCCAGGCATCGGCGGCAAACAGCACAGGCTCTTGGGAAACCAACCCGATGCGAGAACGTAACTCCGCCGGCGCTGCCGCACGCAAATCCACTCCATCGAACAGCAAACGCCCCTGATTGGGATCGTAGAACCGGAGAATCAGTTGAAAGACCGTGCTCTTCCCGGCACCGGAAGGGCCTACGAGCGCCAATCGTTCGCCCGGCTCCACCTGCAGGTTCAAACCATCCAAAGCCGCCACTTCCAGCCTGGAAGGGTAGTGAAACCGCACTTGCTCCAGGCAGACCCGGCCAGCAGCAGGTGTGGGCAGTGTAGTGGGATTAATCGGCGCTTTGATACGAGGCTCACTGGCAAGCAGCTCCAACATCCGCTCCGCCGCACCCACCCCACGCAATAAATCGCCAATCACTTCGCTGATGGCGCCCACGGCGGCCGCCACCAACATGGCGTAAAACACGAACGCCGATAATTCGCCCACCGATACCTGTCCAGCCATCACGTCCCGGCCACCAATCCAAAGAATGATGCCCACGGCGCTGAAAACCAGAAGAATCACCATGCCGGTGAGAATGGATCTTTGCCGGATCCGTCGAATGGCGACGGCGAAAGCTTGCTCGACACGTTCGCGAAAGCGAATCCGATCGACAGGCTCGTGTACAAAAGCCTGCACGGTCCGAATAGCATGCAAAGTCTCATTCACGTAAGAGCCGACGTCGGCGACGCGATCTTGGCTTCTCCTTGAGAGCTGGCGGACGCGCCGCCCATAGATCAGAATCGGGAAAACCACCAACGGGACACCCAGCAATACCAGCAAAGCCAGCTTGGGGCTGGTGATAATTAACATGATGATCCCGCCGATCAGCATGAAAACATTGCGGATGGCGATCGACAAAGACGAACCGAACACGGTCTCCAGCAGCGTGGTGTCGGTTGTAATCCGGGATTGCAACTCACCCACCTGGTTGGTTTCGTAGAATCCCGGATCCAGCGTCAGTACATGATTGAAGACCGCCAGGCGAAGGTCTGCGGCAATCCGTTCACCGATCCACGAGACCAGAAAAAATCGCACCGCGGTGGCGATGGCCATCACCCCCACAATGGCCAGTGTCACCAACAACATTCGGTTGAGAAGTTGAGGATCACCGCTGGCAAAACCCCGGTCGACAACCAGTCGAAGGCCTTGTCCGACCGCTAGCACTCCGGAAGCGGCCACCACCAACGCAAACGCCGCTGCGGCCACGCGCGCTCCATAAGGCCGAAGAAAACTCAACATCGTCAGTAAGGGTTTGATGTCCCGCGTGGAGACACTGGCCGGGGCTTCCGACGCCAAAGGGGAATCGACGGGTTGGTTTTCCAAAGTGCACCTTAATGAAACAACACAAAGGGCCCTCGAATAGCACATTTGCCATGCCAGCGGCAAGCTCTGATGCCGCCCCCGGCAGATCGACGAGACAGCGCTGGATTCGAGGGGACCAAAGCAAACCCAGCGGCGATGCGCTTCAGGGAGTGGTTGAGCGGATGCGGATTTCAGCAAACAGCCTCGTGACAATCCTTCGGAGGCCTCGGCCCCCGAAGGATCAGCTTGTTGCGATTGCGTTGTCAAATCAACTCGCTCACTGGGCGCATCGACGCTCTATCTAGAAGTAGTAGCTCAACCGGGTCAGAAACACGCTGCTGTCGGCGGTCGTACCGAGGACATGTGTCTTGTTCTCCGGCGGACCAAAGATTTCCTTGGAATTGTTCGGGAAGAACAGGTTCGCCTCGAAGTTCAGCCGCCAGTGATCACCGAAGACGAATGTCACGGCCGGAATCAGGAAGGCATCACTACCATTGATGTTCACGCCGCCGGCCAGTGACGGAAGGATCGTGTCGTAGCGGTAATTCAGGAGCAGCGAGGCAGTCACGAAAACCGTGTGCTCATCGCGCCCCTGCCCATAGGAAAGCACCTCGACGATGTCATCATCTTCGTCATAGTCGACGATCCACTGATCGATCAGCTGAATCG
>JAXHTV010000034.1 GCA_034189865.1 Pseudomonadota bacterium
CAGATGGAAGCCTGGCATGTTCTTTTCCAGCAGGAGGACAAGGCCAGTTATGTCGGTGCGCTACTCGCCAAATCACTTGAGCCCGTTAAGTCTCCCGCGACGGGATCTGTTTCCAAGTAATGTAAGAACGGCTTGTTTACGAAGAAAACAGAAGGGGCGCGATCTCCACCGCGCCCCAGCGCCGATCGGGAACTCCCCATCCACTTGCCGGATATTCTGTTGGCGGAAGCGGTGATTTTCAAGATCGATTTGACGGCTCCGGGCCGTCCGTCACGCCGCTTGCAAGCTACGCGGCAAGCGCCGCGCCGGGCTACGCCGTGCCAGCGTCAGGGCCGCCAGACTGCCTCCGCAAGCTCCGGCAGACTGGCTCCGTGGCTTCGTTCGAGCTCTGGCCCCTCCGCTACCGCCCGCGCTCCGCCACGGCGCCCTTCGCCCCGGAAAACGGGGCCAAGGGCTTGCGGCTCCGCAGCGGGCTACGCCGTGCCGGAATCGGGCACCGCCGGCTGCTGCGCAACCGGCTCTGCGGCTTCGGCCGGCCTGGTTTCCCTTCGTTGCCGCTTGCGCGGGGCCACTGGCAGGCTCGGCTGTCGCGCCCCCGCACGGCGCTGTGCTTTCCCGCCCCCAATTGTCTGCGGCTTCGGTAAAGGTTCGGTGCGGCCTGCCCAGCCAGCGTCGGTGGTCGGCAATGGAACATAATGCTGGATGGAGTCGGGGCTCCCTGAAAGCGGTCAGGCGCTGCGGTTCTCGTGGAGGGAGATCACCTTCGCGCCGGCCTTCAGCTTGTCGAGATAGTCCGCCCATGCCTGCATCATCTTGTGGCGCTCGGGCAGGTGCGCGGTGCGGTTGTAGGCGCGCCCGTTCGGGTCGCGCACGGCGTGGGCGAGCTGGTGCTCGATGTAGTCGGGCCGGAAACCAAGGACTTCATCCAGGATGGTGCGTGCCATGGCCCGGAAGCCGTGGCCGCTCATTTCGTCTTTACCGATGCCCATGCGGCGTAGCGCCGCCAGCACGGCATTGTCGCTCATGGGGCGCGATGCGCTGCGGGCACTGGGGAAGACGTAGCGTCCGCGTCCGGTCAGCGGTTGCAGCTCGCGCAGGATGGCCACGGCCTGCCGGGAGAGCGGCACGATATGCGGGGTGTTGGTCTTGGTGACGATGTAGCGCCATTCGGCGGCGTCCAGGTCGACGTCGGCCCATTCGGCCTTGCGCAGTTCGCCAGGGCGCACGAAGACCAGCGGGGCGAGGCGCAGGGCGCAACGCACGGGCAGCGTGCCTTCGTAGCCGTCGATGGCGCGCAGCACGGCGGCGATTTGGTCCGGCTCGGTAACGGCGGCGAAGTGCCGGCTTTTGACCGGCGGCAGGGCGCCGCGCAGATCGCCGGAGGGGTCGCGCTCGGCGCGCCCGGTGGCGACGGCATAGCGAAAGACCTGGCCGCAACAGCCGAGCACGCGATGCGCGGTTTCCAACGCGCCCCGTTCCTCGATCCGCCGCATCACTTGCAGAAGCTGCGGGGCGGTGATGTCGGCGACGGGTTTGCCGCTGAGCCAGGGGAACACGTTCAGCTCCAGCCGACGGATGATGGTCTCGGCGTGCTCGTCAGTCCAGGAGGGCAGGTGCTTGGCGTGCCATTCCCGCGCCACCACCTCGAAGCTGTTCGCCACCCGGTCTTCCTTCGCGGTCTTCTGCGCCCGGCGGTGCTCGCTGGGGTCGATGTCGGTGGCCAGCAGCTTGCGCGCTTCGTCGCGGCGCTCGCGGGCGTCCTTCAGGGAAACATCGGGGTACACGCCAAGCGACAGCCGCTTCTCCTTGCCCCCGGATGGAGAAACTTCCAGATAAAGCCCACCACCGTCGAACAGCTTGCGACTCTTCTCGGCGGGTTTGGCGTTGCGAACGGCGGTGTCGGTCAGCGGCACGGGGGCAACTCCCTGCGGGGGCAACTCACTTGCCCCTGGATGTCAACGAATCCTGTTGCCCCTTGTTGGACGACATGGAAAATAAAAAGCCCGCTGTTACGCGGGCTTTAGGACTTCGTTGGATGGTGCGGGATGTTGAATTGGTGGAGGCGGCGGGAATCGAACCCGCGTCCGCAAGCCCTACATCTTGGGATCTACATGTTTATTCCGTCTATTATTTTAACCGTTAGCTACCCGACGGCCAGGGAAGACTAACGGCGATCCCGGATAGGTTTTAACGGATCCAGGCCGGGCGCCCTTCACCGCGAGCTTGTGAGAGTCGACGCCTGAAATCTGAGCGCACAAGCACGGCCTCAGCCAGACGGCACCCTACTGGGTTTTAAGCAGCGAGTGCGTAGTTGTCGTCGTTGGCAACTATAAGGTTTGCAGCTGGATTTACGAGGTTCTCTGCCCCTCGACATGCACCCAAGGTTTCGCGGCCCCCGTCGAAGCCTTGTCGCCCCCTTGGTTCGTTAATTATGACCATTGTACGGTGAATATGTTCCGTGCCGCCAGCGCGGGTTCCGGCGGCCTTACCGATTCTTCATGATGCGGGCTTTCTCCCGCTGCCAGTCCCGGTCCTTTTCTGTGGCGCGTTTGTCGTGGGATTTTTTACCTTTGGCCAGCCCCACTTCGAGTTTGGCGAGCCCTTTGCGCCAGTAAAGTTTCAGGGGTACCAGTGCGTAGCCTTTACGTTCCACTGCGCCGGCCAGTCGGTCCAGTTGGTCGCGATGGATCAACAGCTTGCGCGTACGCTGCGGGTCGGCCATCACGTGGGTTGAGGCGGACGGCAACGGGGTGATATGACCGCCCAGCAGCCATGCCTCGCCCTCTTTGATGACCACGTAGGCGTCAACCAGTTGGGCACGACCGGCCCGCAGGGATTTGACTTCCCAGCCTTCCAGTACCAGCCCGGCTTCCAACGTATCTTCGATGAGAAAGTCGTGTCGCGCTTTTTTATTGACGGCGATGACGGAGCCGCCGCCTGTGGTCTTCGATTTGGACATGGCGCGGGATTATAGAGCATCGTCTCGGGCGCCGATACGGCTTGCGCCTTTGGGGGGGTGCTTGTGTCACTGCGGTAATTGGCCGAAAATCTCGCGACAAAGGCGTTTTGGAGCATCTTTCGCGTCGCTCGGCCGAATAATCAACACACATCGCTTTGCGCGAACGGTAGGGTAGGGACACCAAGCTATGATGAATCGAACCTCCATTCATGGACAGTGGTCCTCGCGTTTGACGTTTATCCTGGCGGCCACCGGTTCCGCCGTGGGTCTCGGCAATATCTGGAAGTTTCCCTACATGGTTGGCGAGAACGGCGGGGGGGCGTTCGTTCTGATCTATCTGCTGTGTGTCGCGGCGATCGGTATACCAATCATGATCGCGGAAATTATGGTGGGCCGTCGGGGGCGGCAGAATCCGATGGATTCCATGCGGCTGTTGGCCGAGGACGATCAGAGAAACCCCGCATGGCAGTGGGTGGGGTTAATCGGGGTGATCGCTGGTGTTTTGATCCTTTCCTACTACAGCGTGATCGCCGGGTGGGCCTTGGCGTATGTGTTTCGCGCCGGGTCGGGTCAGCTGGCCGGAGCGGACGCGGACAGCGCGCGGGCCCTGTTCACGGACTTGGTCAGCAACCCGGAAGCGCTGTTGGCCTGGCACACGGTGATTATGGCCACGGTTGTATTGGTGACCAGTCGCGGCGTCGAAGGCGGCCTGGAAAAGGCCGCTCAGTGGTTGATGCCGGCGCTGTTCGCTCTGTTGCTGGTGATGGTGGGTTACGGAATCAGTGCCGGTGCCTTCGAGGAAGCGATGGTGTTTCTGTTTCAACCGGACTTCAGCAAAATCGACGGGGCGGCGGTTTTGGCGGCCATGGGGCAGGCGTTTTTCAGCATGAGCCTGGGCATGGGTGCCATCATGATTTATGGCTCCTATTTACCGCAGGATGCATCAATACCCCGATCGGCCACGATGATTGCGATTTCCGATACCGGGGTCGCGCTTCTGGCAGGGCTGGCGATTTTTCCGGTGGTTTTCCTCTACAACCTGGAACCGGGCGAAGGGCCGGGGCTGATCTTCATGACCTTGCCGATCGCCTTCGGTCAAATGACCGGCGGTACGATTTTCGCCACGCTGTTTTTCCTACTGTTGGTGGTGGCGGCTTTGACCTCCGCGGTGTCGTTAATCGAACCTTCGGTGGCTTTTCTGGTGGAGCGTCTTGGTATGACGCGGGTGGCGGCGACCGCGTGCAGTGGCATTGTTATTTGGTTTATTGGCCTGGGCACCGTTTTGTCGTTCAACGTGGCCGCGGATTGGACCCTCTGGGGTAAGACGTTTTTTGATCTGCTCGATTTCACCACGGCAAACATCATGTTGCCCCTGGGTGGGGTGGCCATCGCCATTTTCGCGGCTTGGATTGTATCGGCGCAGGCCAGCGGGGATGAATTGTCGCAGGACGCCGAGTGGGTTCACCGCATATGGCGGATTCTGTGTCGCTATGTGGCGCCGGTGGCGGTGCTGCTGGTATTCCTAAATTTGGTGGGCGTGTTTGCCTGACAACGGGTTTGCGGCGTGAGTGAAACCGAAGTGATCACTGTCGAGGTGGCCTACGCGGAGCCGGATTGCCAAGTGGTTGTGCCCATCGAGCTAACAAGCGGGGCGGTGGTGGAAGATGCGATTTGTGCTTCCGGGTTATTGTCCCGTTTCCCGGCCATCGAGCTGGGCGTTAATGCACTGGGGATCTGGGGTGTACAATGCGCGCTGGATACGGTGTTGAGTGCGGGTGATCGGGTGGAGGTTTATCGTCCGCTGCTTAAAGATCCTAAGCAGCAACGGCGGGACCGGGTCACACCGGACCGGTCCCGCAGAAGCGTCCGTTGAAGGGTCGGTCGTTAGCCTGTAACGGCGGTTTTCGAACAGCTCTTGAGCTCGGCACTGTCAGAGGACACACGATCGAGCCGATTGCCAGCGAAGAAGAGCGTCAACCGGCAATTGGCCGCTAGATCTTCATCCTCGCGGTAATACACATACTCCCAACGCTGGTCGTCGAAAATTGTGTTTACCACCGGTGTGCCCAGTAAGTAGCGAACTTGCTCGCGGGTCATGCCGACCTGAAGCTGAGCGATTTTTTCCTCCTCCAGCGCATTGCCTTGCTGGATCGAAGGACGATACACGACTTTTTGAAGCACGCTGGGGCTGGAACATCCGGTTAGAATGGTGGCGCCAAGAACCAGGGTGATGAGTGAATTACGTATCATCTTGGGTGTTTAACCTATAAATATTGTGTGCTGACGTTCACTTGCGGAACGTTTGCTCACCATTATATGCCAAGAATCCCTGGAGGTCTTAGCGTGGGGTCAAAGGATATTCGGAAAGCCGGTCTCAAAGTCACATTGCCGAGGATGAAGATTCTCGAGATGTTGGAGAACAATGAGAACCGCCATATGAGTGCCGAAGACATCTACAAGGCGCTGCTTGAGTCCGGGGAAGAAATCGGTTTGGCCACGGTGTATCGCGTCTTGACGCAGTTCGAATCCGCCGGTTTGGTGAATCGCCTCAACTTCGAAAGCGGGCATTCGGTTTTTGAGATTGACGAAGGGGATCATCACGACCACATCGTCTGTCTCAAATGCGGCCGCGTCGACGAATTCGTCGATAGCACCATCGAGAGCCGGCAGGATGCCATCGCCGAAGAGCACGGCTACGAAATGACCGGCCATAGCCTTTATATCTACGGAATTTGCGGGGAGTGCCGCAAGCAAGGCGGTTCCAACTAGGCTTGCGATTACAACGATTTGCGCGTGTTGGCGCCCCAGCCCGGTCGGCTTAAGCCTGTGAGGCGTTGGCCATCAACTCTTTGGCGTGGGCCCGGGTTGTGTCCGTGATTTGGATGCCACCCAGCATCCGGGCCAGTTCTTCCACGCGTTCTGTGGGTTTCAGTGCCTCAATGGTGGTCGTTGTCGAGTCCTGATCGGCATTTTTGCTCACCCGAAAGTGTTGGGTTGCGTAGGCCGCCACCTGCGGGAGGTGCGTGACGCAAAGCACTTGGCGGTCGTTGGAGATCTGCCTCAGTCGCCGGCCGACGATTTCCGCCACGCCACCGCCGATTCCGGTGTCCACCTCATCGAAGATCATGCAGCGAATGGGGTTATGGTGGGCGGCAACCACTTGGATGGCCAGGCTGATTCGCGACAACTCACCGCCGGAGGCGACTTTCGCCAATGGCCGAAGTGGCTGACCGGGATTCATGCCGATCTCGAAGGTGATGCGATCAAGACCATTCGGCGCGAAGTCCGCTTCGGGGTCGTGGTCCACCCGGACGGCCAGTTGACCGTTGACCATTCCCAACGTGCGCATCACGGTGGTCACTTCCTGAGAAAAGCGCTCGGCGCACTGTGTCCGTCGCTGACTGAGCTCCGTCGCCTGCGCGAGGTATTTCGATTGCAGCGCTTCGAGATTCTTTTGCAGTTTGAGTTGCTGTGAGCCGGATTGATCCAGTGCGTTGAGTTCGTCCTGAAATGCTTGCAAACGGTCTGGCAGCGCGTCCGGGTCGACTCGGTGTTTGCGGGCCAGCTGGTGAATCGCGCTCAAGCGCCGGTCGAGCCAGGCCAAACGCTCCGGGTCCACTTCCAAGGCGCTCAACTGGCGGCGCAGCAGATCCGCACCCTCTTGCAGTTGAATCGTGGCGTTGGCAAACAACTCCTGCGCTTCGGCCAAGCCCGGGTCGAAGTCGCACAATTCTTCCGCCACGCGTGCGGCATGACTGGCCAGGGTGTGGGCATTGTGCTCCTCTCCCTCATAACTCATGGCCAGCGCCTGTTGGCCTTGTTGCAGCACGTGCTCGACATGGGCTTGGCGCTTGTGCTCAATGGCCAATCGTTCGGGTTCGCCGGGCGACAAATCCAGTGCTTCCAGCTCCTGCACCTGATGCTGTAACAAATCGCGCCGGGCCTCCCGGTCCGTGTCGGCCTGCGTGAGTTCAGTCAGTTGTTGTCGGGTTTTCTGCCAATCGCGGTAGGTCTCGCGAAGCGCGCTCAGTTGTTCTGTGTGGCCGGCCAAGTCGTCCAACAACGCCCGCTGGGCATCGCGTCGGAGCAAAAACTGATGCTCGTGCTGGCCGTGGATGTCCACCAGCAACTCGCCCAGTTCACGAAGATTCTGGGTGTTGACGCTGCGGCCGTTGATGAAGGCCTTCGAGCCGCGTTCGCTTTCGACGGTCCGGCGCAGCTGGCACAGTCCGTCGTCATCCAGGCTGTGCTCCGCTAACCAGCTATGGGCGGCGGGGGAATCGGCGATATCGAACTCAACGGAAATTTCGGTTCGTGTGGCGCCGGTGCGGATGACCTCGGCGCTCGCGCGATCACCCAAGGCCAGATTCAATGCGTCGATCAAGATGGATTTGCCGGCGCCGGTCTCGCCCGTCAAGGCGCACAGACCGGGCTGCAACTCAACGCTCAGTTGCTCAATGATGGCGAAATTTCGGATGTCGATACGGGTCAGCATGTGTTGGCAACGCGCCTTCAATTGCGGCGATTTCGGTCGCCACCCCAGCCGAGTTTGGTTCTGAGAATTCGGAAATAGTCGTGGTCCCGCGGGTGAATGAAGGTCAGGTCGAAAGGACTCCGGCGAACCCGGACGCGGTCATGGGTTTCCAGTGCGATACTCGTTTGACCATCCCATGTGGCTTGGACGGGGTTGGCATTGCGGGCGCTGATTTCGATCTCCACGCTGGCGTTGGCCCCGACGACTAACGGACGGTCGCTCAGGGTATGGGGGCAAATCGGTACCAGCAGCAAGGCTTCCAGGGACGGATGAACGACCGGGCCGCCACCCGAGAGCGCATAGGCTGTGGACCCGGTGGGGGTGGAAACAATCAGCCCATCCGCTCGGTGCTCGCTGACGAAATGGTCGTCGACATAGGTGTCGAAATCGATCATGCGTGCGACGTCGCGTTTGTTAATCACCAAATCGTTGAGGGCAAACCCTTGGTGCACGACCGATCCCTCGCGAATAACGGCGCCGTCCAGCAGAAAGCGGGTTTCCACCTGAAACTCGCCGGCCAACACTTCATCAAGCGTGGTGGTCATGCGGTCGGGTGCAACGTCGACCATGAAACCCAATCGGCCCAAGTTGACGCCGAGCAACGGGATTTTAAACGGTGCGACGGAACGCGCGGCATCCAGGAACGTGCCATCTCCGCCAATCACGACGACCAGATCGGATTCCTGCCCCAGTTGTTCCCGGTCCGCGATCGTCTGGCCGTTTGCCGGCTCCAGTTCGGCACAGTTGCGGTCAACCAAAACCCGAACCCCGCGGCCAATCAAATGACTGGCAAGCCGGTGCAATGTCTCGGCGGTTTTCGAGCTGGCGGGATTGCCTATGATCCCGATGGTTTTGAACCGTTCCATGATGTATTTATTCCGGTAAAACCCGCAAAACTTATCACGCGTCCCGCGACCGAGCCAAGGTCCTAAGTCTTGACACTCAAAGCGTTCGATTGCTAGCTTCCCAGGTTAGCACTCCGCCAGGAAGAGTGCTAAGCGGGCGATATCTATTCGTCCCATGATGTCTATGAGTGTTCACGAGCGATCATGATCGATTCGACTACCCAACTTGAACTTGGAGAGCGCGCTCAAGTTTTATTAAAAGCGCTGATCGAACGGTTCATCCGGGAAGGTGAACCCGTGGGTTCGCGTACTTTGGCACGTGACTCCGGTTTGTCGCTCAGTCCCGCTTCGGTCCGTAATGTGATGGCGGATTTAGAGGATTTGGGATTCGTTCACGCGCCTCACACGTCCTCGGGGCGTGTACCAACGGCTAAAGGCTATCGCCTTTTTGTGGATTCCTTATTGCAGGTCAAGCCTTTGGACGAGGTCGAGATCGAGCATATTAAGGATCAGCTGTCCGGTGGCGAGGCGGCGTTGGATCAGCAGTCCTTGGTAACGACCGCCTCTACGCTGCTTTCCGGTGTGACCCGGATGACCGCCGTGGTGACGCTGCCGAAGCGGAGCCATATGGGTTTGACGCATCTCGAGTTCGTCCCGCTCTCACAGAATCGAATCCTGGCGATTTTGGTGTTCGAGGGGAAAGAAGTCGAGAACCGAATTTTGGAGATGGATCGGGCCTACTCCCCGAGTGAGCTCCAGCAGGCGGCGAATTACCTCAACAGCCTGTTCGCCGGTCGTGATTTGCATCAGGTGCGGGCGTTGATCATCGAAGAGATGAACCGCACGCAGAAGCGCATGAGCGAACTGATGACCTCGGCAATTGATCTGGCCGACCGGATTTTTCGCGACGATACTGAAGACGACTGTGTCTTCGCCGGTCAATCTAACCTGATGGGGTTCAAAGAGCTCTCTGATATCGATAAATTGCGTGCGCTGTTCGACGCCTTCACCAGTAAACGCGACATTCTGCATCTTCTCGATTTGGCCGTTTCGGCCAATGGCGTGCAGATTTTTATCGGCGAAGAATCCGGTCATCAGGTTTTCGATGACTGCAGTGTGATTACTTCGCCGTATCAAGTGAACGGGCAAATCGTGGGCGCGTTGGGTATCATCGGGCCCACCCGAATGGCGTACGAGCGGGTGATTCCCATCGTCGACATCACGGCCAAATTGCTCAGTGCGGTCTTGAACCATCGCCATTAACCCCCAATTCATTGGAAGTTGAGTCGGGCCCGAAGAATTCGGTTGCCCGTAAATTGTTTTTGTTGAAGTGCGCGCAGCCCGATTGCGCGCAAGACGGAGCCTCAGTTATGAGCAACCAGCAAGACGATCACGAACTACGCCAACCCGATGCCGAGACCGCAGGAGCGAGCTCCGGTGCTTACGCCACTATCGACGCGGTAGAAACGCATTCAGAAAACGCCGGAGATGCGGGCGCCTCAGATTCCGTTGTGCTGCAAGGACAACTCGCGGAGCTGGAGCAGAAAGCGCAGCAAAACTGGGATTTGTATGTTCGAGCCAAGGCTGAGATGGACAACATCCGCCGGCGCGGCGAACGCGATCTGGAAAATGCCCACAAGTTTGCATTGGAGCGCTTTGTTCAGGACCTGTTGCCGGTGAGGGATAGCCTGGAGCTGGCGGTGGCGGCATCTAAAGGAGAAGATCCGGCGGTGGTGGCCATACGGGAAGGTGTCGAGCTCACGCTCAAAATGTTGTGGGGCGTGCTGGAAAAGCACGGCTGCCAGGAGATTAATCCGATGGGCGAGTCTTTCAACCCCGATTTGCATCAGGCGGTTTCCATGCAGGAGTCCGCGGATGCGGCGCCGGACACCGTCCTGGCGGTGATGCAAAAAGGCTACGCCCTGAACGACCGGTTGATTCGTCCCGCCATGGTCGTTGTCTCGCGCGGCACCTGACGCATTTCAGGTCTTTTATGACATGCGGTTAATCGGATCCTTGAAACCGATCCGATTAACCCCACTGTAAAGAACATCATTCGTTATGCCTGTTGAGTTTGGAGTGTTGGTACATGGCTAAGATTATTGGTATCGACTTGGGCACCACCAATTCCTGTGTGGCTGTGCTCGAAGGCGGCAAGCCGAAAGTTCTGGAAAACGCGGAAGGCGCCCGGACGACCCCTTCGGTGGTTGCGTACACAAAAGATGGCGAAACTTTGGTCGGACAACCCGCCAAACGGCAGGCTGTGTCGAATCCCGCCAATACCTTATACGCCATCAAGCGTCTGATCGGACGACGCTTTGATGATGCCGTGGTGCAGAAGGACCTGAAGATCGTCCCCTATCAGATTGTGCGGGCCGACAATGGCGATGCCTGGGTAGAGGCGAGTGGCAAAAAGATGGCGCCGCCGGAAGTCTCGGCGCAGGTCCTGCGGAAGATGAAGAAAACCGCCGAGGACTACCTGGGTGAGTCGGTCACCGAAGCAGTTATCACTGTGCCGGCGTACTTCAACGACTCGCAGCGTCAGGCGACTAAGGACGCCGGGCGAATCGCCGGTCTGGAAGTCAAACGCATTATCAATGAGCCCACCGCCGCGGCCCTGGCCTATGGCATGGACAAGAAACGCGGCGACAGTAAGATTGCTGTCTATGATCTGGGCGGCGGTACCTTCGACGTGTCGATTATCGAAATCGCGGAAATCGAGGGCGAGCACCAATTTGAAGTGTTGGCTACCAATGGTGACACCTTCCTGGGCGGTGAAGACTTTGACCTGAAGATCATTGACTACCTGGCCAGCCAGTTCGAAAAAGAAAACGGCATTGATTTGCGTAAAGATCCCTTGGCCATGCAGCGCCTGAAAGAGGAAGCGGAAAAGGCCAAGATCGAACTGTCCTCCGCGCAACAGATCGAGATTAATCTGCCGTACGTCACCGCCGACGCCACGGGGCCGAAGCATCTCAACATGAAGCTGACGCGGGCCAAATTGGAGGCCCTGGTGGATCCCTTGATCGAGCGGACCATCGAGCCTTGCAAGGTGGCCTTGAAGGATGCGGGTCTGTCGGTTTCTGAAATCGATGAGGTGATCTTGGTCGGTGGGCAGACCCGAATGCCCAAAGTCCAGGAGGCCGTGAAAAACTTCTTTGGCAAAGATCCGCGTCGCGACGTGAACCCCGACGAGGCGGTGGCCATTGGGGCTGCCCTGCAGGGCGGCGTCCTGGCCGGTGACGTCAAAGACGTATTGCTGCTGGATGTCACGCCGTTGTCGCTGGGTATTGAAACCATGGGTGGCGTGATGACCAAGATCATCGAAAAGAACACCACCATCCCAACCAAGGCGACCCAAGTGTTTTCCACTGCGGACGATAATCAGGTGGCGGTGACGGTTCACGTGCTCCAAGGCGAACGCGAGCGCGCGGTCGACAATAAATCCTTGGGTCGGTTCGACCTGACCGATATTCCGCCGGCACCGCGGGGTGTCCCGCAGATCGAAGTCACCTTCGACATCGACGCCAACGGCATCCTAAATGTTTCGGCCAAGGATAAAGCGACGGGCCGCGAACAATCGATCGTCATCAAGGCTTCCAGCGGCTTGAGCGAAGAAGAGATCCGGAAAATGGTCGGTGATGCCGAGGCGCATGCCGACGAGGATCGCAAGTTTCACGATCTGGTGATGGCCCGAAATCAGGCGGATAACCTGGTCTATGCAACGGAGAAATCGCTCGATCAGTTGGGCGATAAAGTCTCCGACGACGAAAAAACCGGCATCAACCAGGCCATCGAGGAAGTCAAAGAGGCCATCCAAGGAGACGACAAGGTTTTGATCGAGTCCAAGACCCAGGCCTTGTCGGAACTGTCCGGTAAACTGGCCGAGCGCGTCTATGCGGCCGAAGGCGCTCAAGCGGGCCCTGAGGCGGCGCAATCCGGCGGTGCAGCGGAAGAAGAAGTCGTGGATGCGGAGTTTGAGGAGATTAAAGACGACGACCAGAAGTAATCGGTCGTTCCCCTCAACTCCCTGTCGAATGGCCGGGGCGCCTGAGCGTCCCGGCCATTGCGTGCCCAGGGCGTACCTCCAAGGCATTGGACGCTTGGCTTCTATCTCACTTAATTCAGATTAACGACGACAAAGCCCATGGCAAAAGCCGACTACTACCAAACATTAGATGTTTCCCGAGAAGCGACGGAAGCGGATATCAAGAAGGCCTACCGTCGGATGGCGATGAAATATCATCCCGACCGGAATCAGGGCGACGAGACGGCCGAGGAAAAGTTCAAAGAGATCAGGGAAGCCTACGATGTTTTGAGCGATTCTAAAAAGCGGGCGGCCTATGATCGCTTCGGGCACGCGGGCGTCGATCCCTCAGTGGGTGGCGGACCCGGCGGCGGATTCGGCGACGCCTTCAATGACATCTTCAGCGATGTTTTCGGGGATATCTTTGGTGGCGGTCGGCGCGGTCGCAATCGCTCTTTCCGCGGCGCCGATTTGCGTTACATACACGAAATCGATTTGGAAGACGCGGCGGCGGGAACCACCGCTGAGATCCGGGTGCCTACGTCGGTCTCCTGTGGTCACTGTGACGGGACGGGTGCGGCGCCCGGTGCCGAACCCCAAGTTTGCCCGACCTGTGGCGGCCATGGCGACGTTCGTATCCAGCAAGGGTTTTTCTCGGTGCAGCAAACCTGTCCGCAGTGCGCGGGCAGCGGCAAGGTGATTAAAGAGCCGTGTCCGGAATGCCGGGGAGAGGGGCGAGTTCGCAAAGAAAAGACGCTTTCCGTTCGGATACCCGCCGGCGTGGACACGGGCGACCGGATTCGCCTGGCAGGTGAAGGCGAAGCCGGGATGGGCGGCGGGCCTGCGGGCGATTTATACGTCGAGATGAAAATTCGGCCGCACAAGATCTTTGAGCGCGAAGGACGTGATTTGATTTGTGATATGCCCGTTTCTTTTACCACCGTTGCCCTTGGTGGCGAGTTGGAAGTGCCAACCCTAACGGGCAAGGTGTCATTAAAGATTCCGGCAGGCACGCAAGCAGGCAAGATGTTTCGTATTCGAGGTAACGGCGTTCCCGGGCTTCGGGGTGCGCCGCAGGGTGATTTGCTTTGCCGAGTGCGCGTGGAAACGCCGGTCAACCTCACGACTGAGCAAAAGGATCTCCTGCGGCAATTCGACACCTCGGTCAGTGCGGGCGGTCATCACCACAGCCCTGAAAAGCACGGGTGGTTGGACGGCGTGCGTCAATTCTTTGAGCGCTTCACTTCTTAACGTGACCTAAAGGGGCGGTAATCATGACCCGATTGGCGATCAGTGGCGCGGCAGGCCGTATGGGGCGCGCTTTGCTCGAGGCGGCTCAGAACCACGAGGGTGTCGGCGCAACGGTGGCATTGGAGGCGCCCGGTCATTCGTTGCTGGGCCAGGATGCGGGTACAGTGGCCGGGCTTGGTACCCTGAATGTTTTATTGGCTGATGATTTGGCGGTGCATGCGAACGAGTTCGATGTGCTCATTGAGTTCACCCGCCCAGAGCCGACCTTGCGGCACCTCGCCGACTGCGTGGCCCAAGGGAAATCCATGGTGATCGGCACCACCGGGTTCGATGAGTCAGACAAGGTGCGAATCGCCGAGGCCGCACGCAATATCCCGATTGTTATGGCGCCCAACATGAGTGTGGGTGTGAATGTCGCGCTTAAATTGATCGAGTTGGCGGCGGAAACCTTTGGAGATACCGTCGATATCGAAATTATCGAAGCTCACCATCGCTACAAGGTCGATGCGCCGTCGGGTACGGCTTTGCGCATGGGCGAGGTGGTTGCCAACGCCTTGGGGCGCGATTTGCAAGCCTGTGCGGTGTATGGCCGAGAGGGCATCTCCGGAGAACGAGATCGGAAGACCATCGGTTTCGAGACCATCCGGGCCGGCGACATCGTCGGTGAGCATACGGTGATGTTCGCGGCGGACGGAGAGCGGCTGGAGATCACCCATCGCGCCACCAGCCGACAGAATTTCGCCCGAGGGGCGGTGCGCGCAGCAGCCTGGCTCGCGGGCAAGCCCCCGGGGCTCTACGATATGTCGGATGTCTTAGGTCTTTGAGGATACGTCCGCAGCCTTGAGCATGGACAATCGGCAGGCGCATGCGTAGAATTCGCCACGATCTCGATAGACGAACGCGGTTTTCCGAGCAACGCCAAATTGCCCGGGTTTCCCTGCGAGCTCGTCACACGCGAGGTATAATTCAGCATTGAATTTTCAAAGCGGGAGGCGTTCCCCGTGCGCGTCTCCCGCTTTGTGTGTCCGACTGGAGGCCGCATTGACCGTACCCGCCGTACTCGCGCTTGAAGATGGAAGCGTATTTCACGGTACCGCAATCGGAGCCCATGGTGTCTCGTCCGGCGAAGTTGTCTTCAATACGGCGATGACGGGATACCAGGAAATACTGACTGATCCCTCTTATTTCCGCCAACTGGTCACATTGACCTATCCTCATATCGGCAACGTGGGTGTGAATCCAGAAGATGCTGAGTCCGATGGCATTAAAGCCAGTGGGCTCATCGTGCGCGAAGCCTCGCCGGTGGTGAGTAACTGGCGCGCTCAAACTGATCTGGGTACGTATCTGTCCGAGCAAGGTGTGATTGGGATTGCCGATGTGGATACCCGTCGGTTGACCCGACGGCTTCGGGAGACGGGAGCCCAAAATGGCGCGATCGTCGCCGGAGAGGGTGATGTGGAGCAGGCTGTGCGGACTGCGCTTGATGCCGCCCGAACTTTTCCCGGTTTGAAAGGGATGGACTTGGCCAAAGAGGTCACCACCGGCGAGCGCTACGAATGGCTTGAAGGCCGGTGGTCGTTGGATGGGTTTTCCAAACCGGCGGCGGACACACTGCCCTACCATGTGGTGGCCTACGATTATGGTATCAAGCGGAATATCCTTCGCATGCTGACAGAGGCCGGTTGTCGCGTCACCGTCGTTTCCGCCACCTGCCCGGCTTCTGAGGTGTTGGCGATGGCGCCGGACGGGGTGTTTTTATCCAACGGCCCCGGTGATCCCGAACCATGTGATTATGCGATTTCCGCCATCCAAGAATTGTTGGCTCAGGGCATCCCGTTGTTCGGTATTTGCCTAGGTCATCAGTTGCTTGGTTTGGCCAGTGGCGCCCGAACGGTCAAGATGAAGTTCGGTCATCATGGTGCCAATCATCCGGTGCTGGACCTCGATTCCAATCAGGTCAGCATCAGTAGCCAGAACCATGGCTTCGCCGTGGATGAAGCTACGCTGCCGGACAACTTGCGTGCAACCCACCGTTCCTTGTTCGACGAATCTCTGCAAGGCGTCGAACGGACGGATAAGCCCGCATTCAGTTTTCAAGGACACCCCGAAGCCAGTCCCGGACCGCATGACTTGTCCGGGCTGTTTCGCCGTTTTACCCAGCTGATGGAAACTCATCGCGGTTAAGGAAAACGCCGCGGGCTGGGTTTCTATCAACCGCCGTAACCAAAAATCGTCGTCCATGCCAAAACGCACAGATATCGAAAGCATTCTGATCATCGGGGCCGGACCGATCGTTATCGGGCAAGCCTGCGAGTTCGATTACTCAGGCGCCCAAGCCTGTAAAGCGCTCCGCGAAGAGGGCTACCGGGTCATTTTGGTGAACTCGAATCCCGCCACCATCATGACCGATCCGGAAACCGCTGATGCGATTTACATCGAACCCATTCAGTGGTCCACAATCGCGCGAATCATCGAAAAAGAGCGCCCCAGTGCGGTTTTGCCGACCATGGGCGGTCAAACGGCACTCAACTGCGCTTTGGATCTGGCCCGGGAGGGGATCTTAGAGCATTACGGTGTGGAGCTGATTGGTGCCAGCCGCGATGCCATCGATATGGCCGAGGATCGTGATCGATTTCGGATCGCGATGGGTGAGATCGGTCTGGCGACACCGCGTTCGGTGGTTGCGCATAGCATGGAAGAAGCTTCGCAGGTGCAACCGCAAGTGGGCTTCCCCACCATCATTCGACCCTCTTTCACGCTGGGCGGCAGCGGTGGCGGCATCGCCTACAACCGCGAAGAATTCGTTGAAATCGTCGAGCGCGGGCTTGATTTGTCTCCAACCAACGAAGTTTTGCTCGAAGAGTCGGTGCTCGGTTGGAAAGAGTTTGAGATGGAAGTTGTCCGAGACAAAAAGGACAACTGCATTATCGTCTGTAGTATCGAAAATCTTGATCCCATGGGTGTGCACACGGGTGACTCCATCACCGTTGCGCCGGCCCAAACGCTGACGGACAAAGAGTATCAACGGCTGCGTGATGCCTCGCTGGCGGTATTACGTAAGATCGGCGTCGAGACCGGCGGATCCAATGTCCAATTCGCCGTGAATCCCGCTGACGGGCGTATTGTCGTCATCGAGATGAATCCGCGGGTGTCCCGCTCTTCTGCATTGGCATCCAAGGCGACGGGTTTCCCCATCGCCAAAGTGGCGGCGAAGCTGGCGGTCGGGTATACGCTGGATGAGTTGCGCAACGAAATCACCGGCGGTGCGACGCCGGCATCGTTTGAGCCGACCATCGACTACGTCGTAACCAAGATTCCGCGGTTCACGTTCGAAAAATTCCCTCAGGCAGACGATCATCTCACCACGCAGATGAAGTCGGTGGGCGAGGCCATGGCCATGGGCCGCAATTTCCAAGAGTCGTTGCAGAAAGCGCTTCGGAGCTTGGAGACGGGAACGGACGGATTTACGCCGATGTTCGATGGCGATCCCCATACCGAAGAGGGTCGGCTGCGACTGCAGCAGGAATTGCGCGCCCCCAGGGCGGAGCGGCTTTGGTATGTCGGCGATGCATTCCGGGCCGGATTCACCCTTGAGGAGATTCATAATCTGACGTGGATCGACCCTTGGTTTCTTGTTCAGATCGAAGACATTATTCGCGACGAATCGGCGATCGCCAAAACCAATCTGGCGGATTTGAGCGTCGATGCGCTTCGGCGTTTGAAACGAAAGGGCTTTTCGGACACACGTATCGCCACGTTGATCGGCAGCAAAGAAGATGACGTCAGAGCGTGTCGTCACAGACACGGCATTCGCCCCGTCTACAAACGGGTGGATTCGTGCGCGGCCGAGTTTGCGTCCACAACGGCCTATATGTATTCCACGTACGACGAAGAGTGCGAATCCGAGCCCACGACTCGGGAGAAAATCGTCGTGCTCGGCGGTGGTCCGAACCGAATCGGGCAAGGCATTGAGTTCGACTACTGTTGCGTCCACGCGGCCTTGGCCCTGAGGGAAGATGGTTACGAAACCATCATGATTAACTGTAACCCGGAAACGGTGTCCACCGACTATGACACGTCTGATCGGCTCTATTTCGAGCCGCTCACCCTGGAAGACGTTCTGGAAATCATCCAAAAAGAACAACCCAAGGGTGTGATCGTTCAATACGGCGGGCAAACCCCACTGAAACTGGCCCGTGCGTTGGAATCCGCGGGGGCGCCCATTATCGGAACTTCCCCCGATTCCATTGATCTTGCCGAGGATCGCGAGCGGTTTCAGCGAATGTTGAAAAAGCTCAAGCTGAATCAACCCCCCAATCGCACGGCGCGGAGCGAGGAAGAAGCCATCCGGCTGGCCCGCGACCTCGGGTTCCCGTTGTTGGTGCGTCCCTCCTACGTATTGGGGGGGCGGGCGATGGAAATCGTCTACGACGAAGGCGATCTGTCCCGATATATGGGCGATGCGGTGAAGGTGTCGAATGATTGTCCTGTGCTGCTGGATCGATTTTTGGATGACGCCATCGAAGTTGACGTGGATGCGATCAGTGACGGAGAGACCGTCTTGGTTGGTGGCATCATGGAACACATCGAGCAAGCGGGCGTTCATTCCGGGGATTCCGCCTGTTCTTTGCCGCCCTACAGTTTGGATCAGGACATCAGCGGTCGCCTCCGCGAGCAAGTCTGTGCCATGGCTCGCGAGCTCAACGTTGTCGGCTTGATGAACACGCAATTCGCGATCAAGGACGGCGAGATCTATGTGCTGGAGGTGAATCCGCGCGCGTCGAGAACAGTGCCATTCGTTTCCAAAGCGTGTGGTATTCCCTTGGCGAAAGTGGCTGCCCGTTGTATGGTGGGTAAGCGTTTGGTGGATCAAGACTGCGTCGACGAAATAGCGCCGCAGAGCTTCTACGCCGTGAAGGAATCGGTCTTTCCGTTCATTAAGTTCCCCGGTGTCGATCCCATCCTCGGTCCCGAGATGAAATCCACCGGCGAAGTGATGGGCGTGGGACGTTCTTTCGGGGAAGCCTTCGCGAAAGCTCAGTTTGCCGCCGGGGTATCGTTGTCGCGGCAGGGACGGGCCTTGTTGAGCGTGCGTGATCCGGACAAACCCGCGGCAGTGGCGTTGGCGCGGCTACTGGCAGAGAAAGGCTTTTCGCTCGTGGCCACGCGAGGGACGGCCTTGGCGCTACAGGCCGCCGGCGTCGATTGCGAGAGTGTGAACAAAGTCACCGAAGGACGCCCGCATCTGGTGGATATGATCAAGAACGATGAGATCGATTTGATCGTGAACACCACCGAAGGCAAAAAAGCTATCGCCGAGTCTTTGTCCATACGGCGTGCCGCCTTACAACACAAAGTGGTTTACTTCACCACCATCGCAGGGGCCAGAGCCGGGACACTGGCCATCGAATATCTCGATAACGTTGAAGTGCACAAGTTGCAAGACTTGCACAAGGAGTTGCGCTCATGAATAGAGTTCCTCTCACCGTGCGCGGCGCGCAGCTGCTGCAGGAAGAGTTAACGCGACTCAAGAATGTCGAACGCCCGCAAGTGATCGAAGCGATTGCTGAGGCACGGGCCCACGGCGATCTTAAAGAGAACGCCGAATATCATGCGGCCCGGGAGCGGCAAAGTTTCGTTGAGGGCCGCATTAGCGAAATCGAGGGCAAGTTATCCAATGCCCAAGTGATCGATGTGACCCAGCTAGAACCGTCCGATCGCGTCGTTTTCGGCGCCACTGTGGACTTGGTGGAAGAGGAAAGCGGCGACGAAGTCACCTATCGGATCGTCGGTGAAGATGAGGCCGACATCAAATCAGGGATGATTTCTGTCACGTCGCCCATCGCGCGCGCCCTAATCGGGAAGCGCACGGGGGATGTCGCCGAAGTCCAAGCGCCCGGCGGCGTTCGCTTTTACGAGATTCTCCGCGTTAGCTACGTTTAGGCGTGGGTATTGATCCGCTCTATGCCGGGGCACGACGAGTTCTCTTGACCACCTGGCTCGGTACCCACGTTGGCGTGGGGTACTTGGTGGCCCCTGTTTTGTTTGCTCGCTTAGACACGCGGGCCCTCGCGGGTGATCTCGCCGGGGAATTGTTCTTTTGGTCGGCGTGGATTGGTATCGGGGTGCTGACGGTTCTTGTTACCTTCGATTTTGTCCGTCGTCGTCCCCCGCGCTGGCGGTTATGGCAGCGCCGTCTGCTGGCGATCGGGTTGATTTTCCTGCTCATCAGTGAACTGATCATTCACCCGGTTCTGCAGCACCTCCGCGCCGCTTCCCAAGGCCCGGGTACTGCTTTTGTCATGATGCATGGTGTATCGCAGCTGCTGCATCTTGCGGTGTCAGTAATGGGATTGGTTGTGGTCGCAACCTGGGAAGATTCGAAACAGTCCCTTGAGTTCCGCGGTACTCCGGAAGAGGGCGTGTAGGCGTCCCAGGAAGACGTCAGCTAACGCCTACGCGGACAGCGTGATACGCGGTTTTTTTCGATTCCGCCGAAAGAACGTTGCGGTATGACCGATTCGCTGGACCACCACCGCGCCCAGCCGTTGCTCGATGTCTTGTATCACTGCGCCCCTTGATTCTCGGTCATCCGACCTTATTTTTACTTTCAATAGCTCATGGTGTTGGAGGCTGGCGTCCAGTTCTTCGATCACCGAATCGGTCAGTCCGGCCGCACCGACCGTTACGATTGGGGTGAGGCCGTGGGCGAGGCCACGCAAGTGGCGCAGTTGTGTTTGGCTGAGGTTTTTCATCACCGTATTTTATCAGAAGACATCATTAAGCTTGCGATAATATCGACGCCATGAAGCGCAAAACGAAGACACGGCGATGGGTGCAGGCGCACGCGCGCGATCCCTTTGTTCGGCAGGCCAAGACTCAGGGTTGGCGCTCTCGTGCCGTATTTAAGTTGGAGGAGATCGATCAACGGGATCGATTGTTGAAGCCGGGTATGACGGTGGTCGAGTTAGGGGCGGCCCCGGGGGGGTGGACCCAATATGTTCGTCACAGTCTCGGCCATGGCGGTCAGGTCATCGCGGTCGATGTGCTGCCGATGGAGGCGGTTGCCGGTGTTGAGTTTATCCAAGGCGATTTTTGTGAGCAGGAAATCTTGGATCGTTTGATGGCGGCGATTGGCGGGAAACCGGTGGATCTGGTGATCTCGGACATGGCACCGAACATGACGGGCGTGAACGCCGTTGATCAGCCGCGCGCCATGTTCTTGGCTGAATTGGTCCTGGATTTTGCTGCCCAAACTTTACGACCTGGCGGCGATATGTTGGTGAAAGTTTTTCAGGGCGAGGGCTTCGACGCCTACATGAAAAACATGCGCGCTTCGTTCGAAAAGGTTGCTTCGCGCAAGCCCAAGGCCTCCAAAGATCGAAGCCGAGAACTCTATTTGCTCGCCAGGAACTATGCACTATAGTAATGTCTAATCATAAATTAGAAACTGTGCATCGGTTCTTGGCCACGGCGGCGTGGCGTTTTGGTGCGTTTGCGCCGAAATATCTTTGTTCAAGAGGGTCTCACCTTGAGCGACATGGCTAAAAATCTCATCTTATGGATCATCATTGCCGTGGTCCTCATGTCTGTATTCAACGGCTTTGGTACGCGTACGCAACAGGCCCAACAGGTGCCTTATTCGCAGTTCTTAGGCCAAGTTGAAGACGGCGTTGTGACACGCGTCGAATTCGACGGACGAAAAATTACCGGTCAATTGGCTACTGGCGAACAATTTACGACCTATAGCCCGGAGACCGACAACAGCGCCTTGATTGGCGATTTGTTGGAGCAGAATGTCACTATCATCGGCCGGGAGCCTGAGCAGCAGTCTTTGCTGATGCAGATTTTTATCTCCTGGTTCCCCTTCCTGCTGTTGATCGGCGTTTGGATTTTCTTCATGCGCCAAATGCAAGGCGGCGGCGGTGGTCGCGGGGCGTTGTCTTTCGGGAAAAGTAAGGCGCGCATGTTGGCGGAGGACCAGGTTAAGGTCACTTTTTCCGATGTCGCTGGTTGCGACGAAGCGAAGGAAGAAGTGGTCGAGCTCGTCGAGTTCTTGCGCGACCCGAGTAAGTTTCAACGGCTCGGCGGAAAAATTCCGCGCGGAATTTTGATGGTGGGGCAACCGGGTACCGGGAAAACGCTGCTGGCCCGCGCCATAGCCGGAGAAGCGAAAGTTCCGTTTTTCACCATTTCCGGTTCCGATTTTGTCGAAATGTTTGTTGGCGTCGGCGCCTCGCGCGTTCGGGATATGTTCGATCAGGCCAAGAAACATGCCCCTTGCATCATCTTCATCGATGAGATCGACGCAGTGGGCCGTCATCGTGGCGCCGGTTTGGGCGGCGGGCACGACGAACGTGAGCAAACGCTGAACCAGCTGTTGGTGGAAATGGACGGTTTCGAAGGCAACGAAGGTGTCATCGTTATTGCGGCCACCAATCGGCCGGACGTGCTCGACAAAGCGCTTTTGCGCCCGGGCCGCTTCGACCGGCAAGTGGTTGTGGGTCTGCCCGATGTGCGCGGACGGGAGCAGATCCTGAAAGTGCATATGCGAAAGGTTCCCGTTGGGGACGATGTGAATCCGGCCATCATTGCCCGCGGAACGCCTGGGTTTTCTGGGGCCGATTTGGCCAACCTCGTGAACGAAGCTGCTTTGCTTGCTGCGCGGGCCAATCGGCGACTGGTGACTCAGGATCTATTCGACAAGGCGAAGGATAAGATCATGATGGGTGCCGAACGGCGCTCCATGGTCATGAGTGAGGATGAAAAGCGGTTGACCGCCTATCATGAAGCCGGTCACGCGATCGTTGGCTTGACGGTGCCGGAGCATGATCCTGTCTATAAGATCAGCATCATGCCGCGAGGTCGGGCGTTGGGCGTCACGATGTTTCTGCCGGAAGATGATCGTTACAGCTACAGCAAGCGCCGTTTGGAAAGCCAACTTTCTAGTCTGTTCGGCGGTCGTTTGGCCGAGGAGTTGATTTTCGGCGCCGACGCGGTGACCACCGGTGCGTCCAACGATATTGAGCGTGCCACGGAGATCGCTAGAAACATGGTGACTAAGTGGGGGCTGTCCGAGAAACTCGGTCCTCTGGCGTATAGCGAAGAAGATCAGGCTTCCTACCTGAATTCGCCGATGCAAGGCGGACGCGCTGCCGCTATTTCCGACGACACCGCGCATGCGATTGATGAGGAAATTCGAGTAATTATTGATCGCAACTACGAGCGCGCGAAAAATATTCTGGAAGAGCATACTGAAAAGTTGCATCTCATGGCCGACGCGCTGATGAAGTATGAAACCATCGATCGTGACCAGATTGACGCGATCATGGAAGGACGTGAACCCGGCCCGCCCAAAGGTTGGGCTGGTACGGACGATGACTCCGGGCCGTCCGGTAAGGTGGTGGCGCCTGAAAAGCCTGCTTCCCCTGCAGGCCGGCCGGCTGATAATCTTCCCGGTCCTGCGGGCTGAGCTTACACCTGAGAGTGCTTAGTGCATAGACACAAGCCGGTGGCAAATAGCCGCCGGCTTTTTTGTATTGGGTTAGTGGTCTCTCGTTCGCGGGTCGTTTGAGACGTTCGGGTTATCAGGAGTTTGGATTCGATCGTGTTGCTGGATTGTGGCGGGAAAATTTTGGATCTCAGCGTCCCGCAGGTGATGGGCGTTCTTAACGTCACGCCCGATTCTTTCTCTGACGGCGGGCGATTTGTCACTTTGGGCGCGGCTATCGAACAGGCCGAGTCTATGCAAGCCGAAGGCGCTGCGATTATTGATGTTGGAGGAGAGTCGACACGACCTGGCGCGTCTCCGGTGAGTGAGCGCGAAGAGCTCGATCGCGTGATTCCGGTGATCGAGGTCTTATCTCAACGTTTGCATATACCTGTGTCGGTGGATACCAGTAAGCCGGCGGTGATGAAAGCCGCTGTCGCTGCGGGTGCGGGCATGATTAACGATGTTCGGGCGCTGACTGAACCGGGGGCCATCGACGCGGCGATCGCAAGTGATGTGCCGGTTTGCCTGATGCATATGCAAGGTGAGCCGCGCACGATGCAACTGGGGCCAAGTTACCGCCGAGTTGTTAACGATGTGGTTCGCTTTCTCACCAAGCGGGTGGAATGCTTGATGGATGCGGGGTTTCCGCAAAATAGGATGATCCTGGATCCCGGCTTCGGGTTCGGCAAGACGCTGGAACACAATCTCGAATTGCTTGCAGATCTTGAGTCGATCGCCGATTTGGGCTTTCCGGTGATGGTCGGTTTGTCACGCAAATCGATGATTGGACGGTTGCTCCGAGACCGGCCCGTTGGCGAGCGGGTTTTTGGCAGTGTCGCGGCGACTGTCTTGGCAGTTGAGCGCGGTGCCCGATTAGTTCGGGTCCACGACGTATTGGCAACGTGTGATGCACTCAAGGTGTGCCGAGCGGTGATGGAAGCGGATCGGCCACCAGAGGATTTTAGCCAGGAGAAGGCGACGAGTGAGTAAGCGATATTTTGGAACGGACGGTATTCGCGGACGGGTCGGTGCTCAACCGATGAGTCCCGATTTTGTACTCAGGTTGGGGCAGGCTGTAGGCGGTGTCCTGACGCGTAACGGTCCGGCCACTGTTCTGATCGGGAAGGATACGCGTATTTCCGGATATATGTTCGAATCCGCTTTGGAAGCCGGACTCTCGGCGGCGGGAGTGAATGTCAAACTCCTAGGCCCGATGCCGACACCGGGTGTGGCGTATTTGACCAAAACCTTTCGTGCCAGCGCCGGTGTCGTGATCAGCGCATCTCACAATCCGTTCGAGGACAACGGAGTCAAGTTTTTTACCCCCGCGGGCGGCAAACTTTCCGACGAAATGGAGTTGGCCATCGAGCGCGCACTGGACTCGTCGCTTTGCACTGTGGAGTCTGCTCAACTAGGGAAGGTGTCTCGAATCAACGATGCCCAAGGGCGTTATGTGGAGTTCTGCAAGTCCACGCTCGATCCGGGTGTCAATCTCAAAGACATGAAGATTGCGCTTGATTGCGCCCATGGAGCCACTTATCAGATCGCACCCCATGTTTTTTCTGAACTGGGGGCCGACGTGGTTACGATGGGGGTCCAGCCCGATGG
This sequence comes from Pseudomonadota bacterium, assembly GCA_034189865.1. Lineage (NCBI taxonomy): Bacteria > Pseudomonadati > Pseudomonadota > Pseudomonadota bacterium. Next base: position 24,718 of record JAXHTV010000034.1, read on the forward strand.
TTTGAATATCAACGACGGCTGTGGTTCGACCCACCCCCAGGCCTTGCAAAATCTGGTTCGGGAATCGGGTGCGGACCTGGGCGTGGCTCTCGATGGCGACGGCGACCGGGCGTTGCTGGTCGACGGGGATGGCCGGTTGGTGGACGGTGACGAAATGTTGTTCATCATCGCTACGGCCATGAAACGGGCTAATCGGTTGCGCGGCCCGGTGGTCGGAACGCTAATGAGTAATCTAGGCCTCGAGTTAGCCCTGCGGGATGCAGGTATCGATTTCGTGCGTGCGGCTGTCGGTGACCGATTTGTGCTCGAGAAGTTGCGTGAGCATGACGGTGTACTCGGCGGGGAGCCGTCAGGCCACGTGATCTGTTTGGATCGAACCAGCACCGGTGACGGCATCGTCGCCAGTTTGCAGGTTCTCGGTGCCATGATAGCCAGCGGCCGGGGTCTTGCGGATCTGACAAGGGTCATGGGGCGGTTGCCGCAAGTTCTAATCAATGTGAAAACAACCAATGCCTCTGCGGCAATGAGTTGCGCGGAAGTCCGAGAAGTGACGGAACAGGTGCAAACCGAATTGGGTGCCCGTGGGCGGGTTGTGCTGCGGCCGTCCGGTACCGAGCCACTGGTAAGGATAATGGTCGAGGGTCAGCATTCTGACGCAGTTCGAGGCTATGCCGAGCGCATTGCAAGCGTGATCCGATCCGCGCTCTGAGCGCCCGTCCGAGTCAATCTGTGGCGGCCTGCCGCACGTAAGCAGGCCATGCGCTTGCGAAGGGGTATGTCCGAGCGGTTGTTTCGGTCATCAGTCGTTGTTCTCAAATTGCTTTATTGGCGCTGGATCGGTAAGCTTTCGCACCGTTTGATCGTTGTGATCGGTTCAGGCAGCCTCTGTCTGACCGCAGCACGTAGATTGGAGAAGAACTGTGCGCAAACCGCTAGTCGCCGGCAACTGGAAGATGAATGGTTCCCGGGCCGAGAACCAACAGTTGGTCTCTGCGATTCATGCCGGTGCTGCAAAGATCTCCGATGTCGATTTGCTGGTCTGTCCGCCATTTGTGTATCTGACGCAAATCGCCGAACAGCTAGCCGGAAGCAAAATTTCCCTCGGCGCACAGAACGTGGCGGATCAGCCCAGTGGCGCCTTTACGGGAGAGGTTTCCGCGTCGATGCTCCGCGAAGCGGGGTGTAGTTACGCCATCGTTGGCCATTCCGAGCGCCGCCATATTTACGGCGAGAGTGATGAACTGGTTGCCGCGCGCGCATCGCAAGCGGTGCAGCAGGGATTGACGCCGATTTTATGTGTCGGTGAAACGCTCGCTGAGCGGGAATCAGGTGTTACCGAGCAAGTGATCGAACGTCAGTTATCGGTTGTGAAAGTTTTGGCGGGCATGACGATTTTTCAAGATTTGGTGATTGCCTACGAGCCTGTTTGGGCCATTGGCACCGGTCAAACGGCAACGCCGGAACAGGCCCAGTCTGTCCATTCGTATATTCGCGAGTGGGTCGGCGGGGGAGATGAAGCTTTGGCCGCCACGATTCGCATCCTGTACGGCGGCAGTGTCAAGTCCGACAATGCGGCAGAGTTGTTCCACATGCCGGATATCGATGGCGGATTGATCGGTGGTGCTTCGCTGCAGGCGGACTCCTTTTTGGCGATCGCTGAAGCGGCGGTTGGGATTTAATCGGTTAACGCATGGAAATTATTCTCCTACTTGTACATCTTGCGCTGGCGGCAGGTATCATCACGCTCGTGCTCTTGCAGCAGGGTAAAGGCGCGGATGCCGGGGCTGCTTTTGGCAGCGGTGCCTCCGCAACCGTTTTTGGCGCCCGGGGCGCGGCGAACTTCCTCAGTCGCACCACTGCCGTATTGGCCGTTTTGTTTTTTCTCACAAGTTTGGGGCTGGGTTGGCTTTACGCAAACCGCAGCGGTCCGACGAGTGTCGTGGATCAGGTGCTGGAACCGACCACTTCGCCCTCCGAGCAGGAGCTTCCGCCGGTGGAGACGGAAGTAAACAACATCCCAGATCTTCCGCCTGAAGTCGCAGACGAAGAACCTGGGAACTAGCGAACTCAGAGTATAGAATGGCGGCGGTCATGCGCGAGATCGGCCGTATGTCCTTCGCCTGCGCGCCCGGCGAACGGATCATGGGAGGCGCGGTTGAATTCGCCGATGTGGTGGAATTGGTAGACACGCCGTCTTGAGGGGGCGGTAGCGAAAGCTGTGCCGGTTCGAGTCCGGCCATCGGCACCACAATTTGTGATGACTCGGCTTTGCCGAGGGCTATATGGCTTGCCTATCGCTGTGGGTAGCGCAAGCAACAAGCGGCAAAGACGCACCACGGGAGAGATCAGTTTATGCTGGAAAACTATTTGCCAATCCTGATCTTTCTCGTCGTGGCAGCGGTGTTCGGTTTGGTGCCGCTACTTGCCGGCATCGTGCTCGGACCTCGGCGGCCGGACGCAGAAAAAGATTCACCTTATGAGTGTGGATTTGAAGCCTTCGAAGATGCGCGAATGAAATTCGACGTGCGTTATTATCTCGTGGCAATCCTGTTCATTATCTTCGACC
>JAXHTV010000035.1 GCA_034189865.1 Pseudomonadota bacterium
TCGACGATACGGGCTGCAATGAACGGGTCCGCCGCCTCATCACCGCTGCGGGCACTCACCAATCGTTGGCCCGGCAACCGCCGAACGATTCCGCTCCCGCATCTCCCGCCCGGTTGCTGGTCCGCCAGCTTGCCGATTCCGCCTCGCTGAATGCGACCCTGACGGCCAGCGAGCGATATCTCTCGCAGGGTGCCGGTCACCTGCAAGAACTGGCGCCGTTGGTGAATGCGGTTCGGCAAGTGTTGCACACCTACCTACACCTCCCCCATCGAAGCGGCCCAGTTACGCTGGGCATGCGGACGATGCATGCCAACATGCTGGCTGAGATCACCGTGGCTTGCCCGTTGGAAAACACGCCAGAGCACTTGACGCTCATCGACATACCCGTGCCCCACGATGTCACCGTCTGGGCCAACCGGGGACAAGCGCAATTCACTGCGATAGCCGGTCAGCACGTGCTAATGGGTGATCGCGATGGTTGCCGACAGCAAACCCTGACGCGGCCCATACCATTGAGTTTCATGGGAACAATCGTCGATCTCGCCGGTGATGGCTCACACCTCCAGATCAACGGATCGCCGGCGGAGTCGGATGGGCAAGATACGGACTGGCCACCACACAGTTAAGATAACGCAGCCATTCCGGCCGATCACGAAGATAGGCGAACTCCCTTGGTTAAAACCGCACAGACGCCAGCAGACCGTCAGGCGCTGACGCGCCTCGCCTGGCCGATGATTCTGTCCAACCTGAGTGTCCCGCTGTTGGGTTTGGTGGACGCCGCGGTGATGGGCCACCTCCCCGACCCACGCTATTTGGCGGGCGTCGCGCTGGGTTCCATCCTGTTTGATTTTCTCTATTGGAGCTTGGCGTTTTTGCGGATGGGCACCACCGGCTTGGCCGCCCAGGCGCTGAGCCAGAATGATACGCGACGATTGCGCGCGACCCTCGGACAAGCATTACTGCTGGGTCTGGCATTGAGCGTGATGCTACTCGCGCTGCATGCCCCTATCGGCGTGACCATCTTCAGTCTGACCGACGGCAGTCCATCGGCGGAGGCCGAAGCCGCTTTGTACTTCGCCATTCGCATTTGGGGGGCCCCGGCCGTGTTGGCGAGCTATGCCATTCTCGGCTGGTTTCTGGGCGCTCACAACGCCCGGGCACCGCTGATTTTGCTGGTTTCGCAAAACCTGCTCAACGTCATTCTCGACCTGTGGCTGGTAGTCGGATTGGGTTGGAACACGGCGGGCGTGGCGTGGGCCTCGGTCGGTGCCGAATATGCCGGTTTGGCCCTTGGGGTTGTCTTGATCCGGCGAGAACTCCATCGATTCCCGGGACGTTGGCCGTGGCCCGACATCCTCAACATCCGCGAGCTTAAAAAGGTGCTTTCAGTCAACGCCAGTATTTTTATCCGAACCCTGGCTTTGATATTCGCCATGGCTTTTTTCACCAACCAGGGGGCGCGTCAAGGCAACACCATCCTGGCGGCCAATGCCCTATTGTTGCATCTGCACGTTTTGGTGGCTTACGGCCTGGATGGATTCGCCAATGCCGGAGAAGCGCTGGTCGGCCGGGCCGTCGGCGCACGGGATCGGCTGGCGTTTGAACGCGTGGTCGGCAGCCTGGTGAGCTGGTCGGCCGGTATCGCCTTGGCATTCGCGGGGATTTTTCTGCTGGCGGGCCCCTATCTTATTGCCACGCTAACCGACATTGCCGAGGTCCGCCTGGCCGCCGAAACCTATTTGATCTGGGCGGTGTTATTGCCGCTGGTCTCGGTTGGCAGCTATGTACTGGATGGGATATTTCTGGGTGCGACCCGCACTCGGGAGATGCGCAACAGTATGCTGATCGCCGTATTGGTCGTGTTCCTGCCCGCTTGGTACATGCTGGCGGGTTCGGGTAACCATGGCCTTTGGTTGGCCTTCACCCTATTCATGGCCGCCCGCAGCGCCACTTTGGCTTTAGCCTATCGGAAGATTCAAGCCGCCCGCGGCTTCGTCGCCACGGCATAAACAAGCCCTGCAGACATCAGCGACGCTTCACTGTGACATGCATCCGGCCCGAGGTTTTCGCCAGAAGACGAATCCATTGATCACCGGCCTCGACTTGTTCCAGACCGGGTGCGGTGACCACGTAGCCCTTGGGGAACTGCCGTTGCGGCAAGAACAGCTCCGTGGGCTGTGCTATGGCTGCGTCAGCATCGAATTCCAACGTGAACAGGCCCTTTTTGCGGCTGAAACTCATGGCCAGGGGACGGCCTTGTATCCGGCTGGCATACGGCCGCACGAAGCCGTCAAGTGCCCGGCCGCCGCTGTCGATGTTCGCCGGATCATGCTGCTGATCCCGGGAAAAAATACTCAGATCCTCTTGATTCCAACCATCGCCAATCGCCAAGTCATTGCGATTACTCGCGGTATAGTTCCATTGGGTGGCGCTGAGCAACGAGGCATCCAGCGCCTCGTACATAATCTCCAGGGCACGGATGTGCTCTCGCCAGGGACCGCTCGACCGGTCTCCTTCGGCGTAAGCACGGTAAGCTTTGCCACCCCGCATATCGTAAGGAATGCCGAACTCGCCGATGAGCGTGGGACAGCCACCGTGCACTGATTCCGAAGAGCGCATCACATCCGCCAGCTCGGCCTGGTAGTCGGCCAACATCGCGCCGCGCCCGACGAGCAAACGGCCGTTTTTTAGATTGAACCCAATGGGATACAAATGCCGCTTGAGGATCAAAGTGGTCACATCGTAGCAGTGACCGGCATTCACCGTATTATCAGGCAGACCCCGTGGGAATGCCCGTTCAGGGTCGAAATTAAGCAGATCCGGTTCCGCAAAAATCAGCCAATCCGGATTAAAGCGGCGAAGATTTTCGGCTGCACGCTGATAGAACGGCGCCAGATAGTCTTCGGCAAAGTCCACCGCCCGACCATCGACACGCTGAAAAAAATCTTCGCGCAACACCTCGGCTGACCCACTTTGCGTCATCCGGTATGCCCCGGCGAGCTCGAACGGATCGGTGCCCGCGTCCATCCAGATCGACACCCGTCCGGAATTCACGACCCGCGTGCCTTTTTGAACCATGCCACGACGCAATACGGATATGGCCATGTGCGGCAACTCCAACCGCATGCCACGGGCTGAACGCAAGCCATCGAACGGCGACCAGGCGACGCCCGGCAACACCGGCCGACGATCTTCTTCGGTCACTTCGGTGTGACGAACCGACATGGGCCGTCCGATCCAACCGGCGCTGGGCTCATTGAGCACATCGAAGCCCATCACATGAGGCATATGGGCGACACGCTCGGCGACTGCCGCTTGGGCGCCAAAAAAGTGCCCCTGCAGATAGTCCTGCACATTCTTGCCATCGATCGTGAACTGGGGCGCGAAGTCGCGCCCACCGAAAAACAAGGTCCATAGGATTCCGTTGGCGGCCAAACCGTAGTTGGACGCCCAACTCATCTGCGGGTAATTGTCGTTCTGCCTAGGGCGCGGGTCCTGGTAGTCGTATTCATACTGCATCACGAACGCGGCGTCGGCATCGCCCAGCCGCGTGTAGTCGATGCCGACTTTTTCGAACACCCAGCCAGGCGCGCCATCGCCCCCGGTCATTCGGCTCCAGACGTCTTGATGGAAATCGACGTAGACATAAAATCCATACTCACCGGCCAACTCGCACAGGCGAGCATAGTAATCAAGGTACTCGCTGTCGTATTGGCCGGGACCGGCATGTTCAACGGCCTCCCAGGTGGTCAAAAGCCGAAGACAATTGAAGCCCCAATGCCGCAAACGGCCAAAATGCTCGTCCGCCTCGGCCAGGGGAAGCGGGCGGCCAACAAACGAAACCTGCCGGTGATCGGAAAAATCCGTGGAAATATGCGTACCGCCGTCGGGATAGGGAACTTTGCAGTCACCGCCGAGATTCACGCCACGCAGCAATACGATCCGTCCTGATTCATCGACGAAATGTCGGCCCTGAATACGCAGCCTTGGCATCCTTGCCTTACCCATCCGGTCTCTCTCCTTTCGCTGCTGTGACTGTCGATTCGAAGACCCATTTCATCCGCCGGTGGTCGATGGACGCACGATCCACGACCTTCCGCCGGAGGTCTGTAGTTATTGATTGTTATCCGCAATAAGCTATCACGTCAGAGGCTAATAATGCCTGCCCCGTTCGCGCCGGTCGGTTAACGATAGGTGCTGCGTGTTTCAGGAACGCGCTTCGATGGGAATCGGACGAAAAAAGTCGCCGGCCCTTGCGAGCCGGCGACTTTCTGGGGGAGTCTTAGGAGTGCGGAAGGACGTCAGAAGCGGTAACCCAATCCCAACAGCACGACCCACGGATCAATGTCGACATCAACCGTTAGCTTACCGGCCAAGGTGGTGTCCAAAGTCGCTTCGGTATCAATGTCGATGTACCAGACGGCGGTATTGGCGAACACGCGATCAGTCAGTTGCCAGTCGGCGCCCATCTGAACCGACCATCCCCAGGAGTCATCCAGGCTGACGTCGGTGTCGCCGACAACGGCTTCCAGATCGTCACCGCCTTCTTCGTCGAAGAACGTGGTGTAGTTTACGCCCACTCCGAAGTATGGTTGAACCACCGTGGTGGTCAGATTCGGATACCACTGTAAGCTCACCGTCGGGGGCAAATGCTTGATGGTCGCCAAATCGTCAATCGCTTCCAGCGCGCCGCTACCTTCGATATCGTGCTCGAACGGCCAGGCCGCCAATAACTCGATGCCGATCTGATCGGTCACCATACCCACGACCGTTAGACCCAAGCTGTAGCCGTCTTCGACCTCGACCGTACCGCCGATGGGTTCCACCTCACCGCTGTCGTCGTTAGGAATCACTGCGGCAGCGCCCGCCCGGAATAAGAAATCGCCCTGTTCATAGGCCATCGCGCCCAACGGCACGCCGCCCAACAACGCTGTCAGCACGCAACTCGACGCAACTCGCATCTTCCGATCCATTGCTCTCTCTCCTTATACAAGCTTTGAATACCCGCTTTACGCCGGAAGACTCCGGCGAGCGCGTAACCAAATTTACCCCGAGAGGATATGGTTCGCCATGACATGGATCAGGCCAAAGATCCCAGCAAAACGCGGGGGCGCATAAAAAAAGGCCGCGGCGACGCCTTGATGGCGAACTCCGCGGCCACGCCCTCCTCAACCGGCCGAGTGCCGGACCAAATCATTCCGCCGGGAGGCGATCTGATCCAGCAATTTTTTCAATACAATTAGGTCCATGGAGCATGTCATCACACCGATCTAGCAACGCATCCGCCGCGCGGAAATCACGGATCTGGTCACGCGGGTGGCTCAAACAGTCAACCCGTCACCATCAACAGCTACAGACCCATTTCCCAGAAGCGAATGAGCCCTCTCTTTCTGTTTAGAGCAGACCAGTATTTTGTCAAGGTTTATTTAACTACCGGCCCGCCCGAGACGATTCACGCCAAAACGCGCTAGAGTGACTAGATAACCAATATTCAATTGGCGACCAGACCGCCGGACAATCCACCGCCAAGGCATTGATGAAGCAGACATGTTGACGAACCACCGAAGCCTTTGGGCCACACTGTCGCTGTTGGCGATGCTCCTGGCTAACCCGGTCTGGAGCGATGAGCGCCTGGAGATCATTCAACTGACCCACCGCACCGCGAGCGAACTGCTGACGGTACTCACGCCGCTGGTGGAACCGTCCGGGACGATCCAGGCATTTGACGACAAACTCATCATCCGCGCGGATGAAGCGATCATCGCCCAAATCCAAACCCTCGTGGATCAACTCGATACCCCGCCCAAGCAAGTTTTGATCACGGTCTGGCAAGGCGCGGACCTCAAGCAGCGCGAGCTCGCCGCCAAAGCCGGCGGTCACTGGTACAAGAACGAAAAGGGACAACTCACCGTTTCGGTGGGTGGAGGGAAAACCGACAAATCCCAGGGTGACCTCCAGCAGGTTCGCACCCTCGATGGTCGCGAAGCGGTCATATACATCGGCCAGCGCATCCCCGTGGCATCAGGTCTCGGCATCTCCAAGGGGCGAGAAATCATCGTCATCGACGGTGTCCACTACCGGGACGTTGTCACGGGCTTTCGCGTCAAGCCCTCGATCCGCGGCGATCGGGTCGAACTGGAGATACGGCCCCAGCGGGAAACGAACGGGACAATGGGTTTGCCCACTGAGATCCAGGCCATCGATACGGTAATCGCCGGCCCGTTGAACGAGTGGATCGAAATCGGTGGGCTATCCCAACGAGAAACCGTGACGGGCAGCGGAACCGTGTACGCCACCCGGCAGTCGTCCGCCGACCAACGCCGGGTTTGGGTGAAAGTGGAACCGATTCCCGACCCAGGGGAATGAAGGCAGGCGATCTAGCTCGATGCGGATTCGGGGCGAAGCCAATCTTCCCGCGGGGCGTCCCGCGCCCCTAAAGCAGCAAAATCGAAGTGGCGCCCGTCGGCCAAATGCGACACGCTGACGTTCTTCAAGCTGGCGAAAATACTGTCTTTCCGGCCCGGAAAAGCTTTCTCCCATTGGGCCAACATGGCTTTGATGGCTTGCCGCTGAAGATTTTCCTGTGAGCCACAGAGGTTGCACGGGATGATGGGAAATTGGCGGATCTGGGCATATTTGGCGATATCCGCCTCGGCGCAATAAGCCAACGGCCGGATGACCACGTGCCGCCCATCATCGCTCAAGAGCTTGGGCGGCATGGTTTGCAAACGACCGCCATGAAACATGTTGAGGAACAGGGTCTCGATCAGATCGTCCCGGTGATGCCCCAAGGCGATTTTGGTGAACGCCTGCTCTGCGGCGAAGCGGTATAAAATGCCCCGGCGTAAACGGGAACACAGGCCGCAGGTGGTTTTTCCCTCGGGGATCACCTCTTTGACGATGCTGTAGGTGTCTTGCTCGATAATGTGAAACGGCACCCCGCGGGATGTCAGGTAGTCCGGCAAGACCTCCGCCGGGAATCCCGGCTGTTTCTGGTCCAGATTCACTGCCACCAGTTCGAATTCCACCGGCGCGCTTTGCTGAAGATCCAGCAAAATGTCCAACAAGGTGTACGAATCCTTGCCGCCCGAGAGACACACCATCACTCGGTCGCCGGACTCGATCATATTGAAATCCTGAATCGCCCGGCCGGTGTCGCGCCGCAGTCGTTTTCGGAGCTTTTTGGCGTTGATGGAGGCGTTGAGTTCGGGAACGGCAGACATCGTTTTCGGTCACAGTGAAGTGGGTGGTTTGGCCATCCGGGTTCGTTTTGCGAGCCCTTAACGCGGGTATTGTACCCCGCTTTCACGCAATCTTTGACGCTGACCGAAACAACCAGGTTCGATATCCTATCCCTATGGTTTTAGAGACTTTCCACCCCGCCGTCGCGGCCTGGTTCAAAAACCGGCTCGGCGCACCCACCGAGATCCAGCGTCAAGCCTGGCCGGCGGTGGCCAGCAGCGATCACACCTTGATCGCCGCCCCCACCGGCTCGGGCAAAACCCTGGCGGCGTTTCTGGCCGCCATCAATGCGCTGGTGGAAACCGGCCTCGAAGGTCACCTGCAAGACCGCACCTATGTGCTGTACGTCTCACCCCTTAAAGCGTTGTCCAACGACATCGAAAAGAATCTGCAGCAGCCGCTCATGGGGATACGCGACCAGCTCTTGGAGCACGGTTTGGCGGATGTGAACATCCGGACCGCGGTGAGAACCGGTGACACCCCTGCCGGTGAGCGCAGCGCCATGCGACGAACCCCGCCCCACATCCTCGTCACCACGCCGGAGTCCTTGTACATCCTGCTCACCTCCGAATCCGGTCGACAGATGCTCAACCAAGTCGAAACGGTGATTGTCGATGAAATTCATGCCCTGGCCGGTAACAAACGGGGCGCTCATCTGAGCCTGTCGCTGGAACGTCTGGCTGCGCTGACCGCGCGGCCCCTCACCCGGGTCGGCCTGTCGGCCACGCAAAAGCCCATCGAGACCATGGCCCGCCTGTTGGTGGGAGACCGCAACGAGTCGTGTCGCATTTTGGATCTGGGTGAGCCCCGGCAACGCGATCTGGCCCTGGAGCTGCCCAACTCTCCCTTGGAACCGGTGATGGCCAACGAAGTGTGGTCGGAAATCTATGACCGCCTGGCGGCACTGACGGGGGAACACCGCACCACACTCATTTTCGTCAACACCCGCCGGGCGGCGGAACGAACGGCGCGTCATTTGGGAGAACGCATCGGCGAGGACGCGGTCACCACCCACCACGGTAGTCTGTCCCGCGAACATCGTCTTCAGGCCGAGCAGCGCCTGAAGAGCGGCCAGCTTCGGGCGCTGGTCGCCACGGCCTCATTGGAGCTGGGTATTGATATCGGCAGCATCGATTTGGTCTGCCAACTGGGCTCGCCCCGAGGCATCGCCCCGTTGCTTCAGCGGGTGGGGCGATCCGGTCACAGCGTCGGCGGGATTCCCAAAGGACGCCTGTTCCCCCTGACACGAGACGATTTGGTCGAATGTGTCGCCTTGTTGGACGCCGCGCGGCAGAACGAGTTGGACGCCATTGCAGTGCCCGAGCATCCACTGGATGTGCTGGCACAGCAAATCGTGGCCGAAGTGGCCTCTCGGGAGTGGTCGGAAACCGAACTCTACCGCCAGTTCCGCCAAGCCTGGCCCTATCGCAATCTCAGCTGGGATGGCTACTTGGCCGTGATCCGCATGCTGGCCGATGGCTTTTCCACCCGCCGCGGTCGGCGCAGCGCGTACTTACACCGGGACGCGGTCCACGGCACGCTGCGACCACGACGAAGCGCGCGGTTGACCGCGGTGATGAACGGCGGCGCCATCCCCGATCAGTTCGATTACGACGTGGTGTTATCTCCCGAAGGACACACCATCGGCAACCTCAACGAAGACTTCGCGTTCGAGAGTTTAGCCGGCGACATATTCCAACTCGGCAACACCTCCTATCGAATACTCAAGGTGGAGCCCGGCCGGGTCATCGTGGAGGACGCCAAAGGCCAGCCGCCCAATATCCCCTTCTGGTTCGGCGAAGCGCCGGGCCGTACGGATGAGTTGTCCGCCGCCGTCTCGCGCCTTCGAGCACGGGTTGAGGGCAATCTGGAAAGTGGCGCCGAGCAGACCCTGCGTGCCCTGATGACGGATTACCAACTCACGCGGGCAGCCAGCGACCAACTGATCCGCTATCTGGGTGCGGCCAAAGCGGCACTGGGCACCCTACCGACGCAGGAGACCATCGTTTTCGAGCGGTTCTTCGACGAAGTCGGAGACATGCATCTAGTCATCCACTCCCCCTACGGATCACGGATCAATCGTGCCTGGGGACTGGCGCTGCGCAAACGATTTTGCCGCAAGTTCAATTTCGAGCTGCAAGCGGCGGCGCTGGAAGACAGTATCGTCCTGTCGCTGGGTCCCACCCACAGTTTCCCGCTGGAGGAGGTCGGCCGCTATCTCCACCCCCACTCGGTGCGCAATCTGCTGATTCAAGCCCTGCTCGACGCGCCCATGTTCCCCACGCATTGGCGCTGGAACGCCAGTATTGCCCTGGCCGTGCGGCGTAACCGCAACGGCCGCCGCGCCCCGGCCCAGTTCCAGCGCAGTGACGCGGAGGATCTCATGGCCGTGGTCTTTCCGGATCAACTGGCGTGTCTGGAAAACATCGCCGGCGATCGCGAGATCCCCGACCATCCGCTGGTGGAGCAAACCCTGACCGACTGCCTGCACGACACCATGGACATCGTCGGGCTGCAACGCGTCCTGGAAGGACTGGTCAGTGGTCGAATTCTTCTACACGTCCGCGACTTGCCGGCGCCCTCGCCCTTGGCAGATGAAGTGCTCAACGCCCGGCCGTATGCGTTCCTCGATGACGGTGCCGCCGAAGAACGCCGAACCCTGGCGGTTCGGCAACGATCGAGCGCCGAGGTCATCGAGCCGGACAGTGGCACGCTGGACAGCCAAGCCATCGCCGAAATCACAACCGAAGCCTGGCCGATGATTCGCGACGCAGATGAGCTTCACGATGCGCTGAACATCGTGGGTTTTCTCCGCCCTGCGGAAACAGCCATGACTGGCGGCATGGCGCCGCAAGCCGCTTGGCCGGCGTATTTCGAGACCCTTATGGAACAAGGCCGGGCAACATGCGCCCTGCGCGCGGGAGAGGCGTATTGGGTGGCCGCCGAACGGCTGACCGAATGGCTCACCGCTTTTCCGGAAACCCAAATCCGGCCCGAGATCACGCCGACCGCTCCGTTTGGCGCACCGGAGGATGCCGAGGCCGCGCTCCGGGCACTGGTTCGCAGTCGCCTGGAGTTGAGCGGACCGATCCGTTCGGAAGCCCTGGCGGCCGACTTTGGCCTGTCGGCAGGATCCATGAAGCCGGTCTTGCTGGCTCTGGAACAGGAAGGCTACGCCATCCGCTGCACGGTGCCGGAAGACCCCAAGGCCGAAGCGTGGTGCGAACGCGGATTGATAGCGCGTATCCAGCGCCGCACCATCCATCGCCGGCGACAGGCCTTCACTGCGGTAAGCCCGCAAAGGTTCATGCGCTTTTTGCTCGACTGGCATCGACCAGACGGCGCCGACCGGGAGGGCCCGGAGGCGTTGCTGGCCGTTGTCCGCCAACTGGAAGGATTTAGCGCGGCGGCGATCGCCTGGGAAACGGATATCCTGCCCCTTCGGATGAGTGGCTACCAGAAAGACTGGCTGGATACGCTATCCACCACGGGGCGTGTGATGTGGTCCCGTCTCGCCCCGCCGGCCAAGGGCAGCACGGCGAGGGCCGTCTCCTCGACTCGTAAGACCCCCATTGCCTTGACGGTTCGGGCCCACACCGAACGCTGGCGCGGCGGATTGGACCGGCCGGATGCGTCAGAATTGCCCCTGTCCAGCGCAGCACAGCGGGTGCTGAATCTCATTCACGAGCGCGGCGCCAGCTTTTTTGCCGATCTGCTCACCGACAGCGGTCTGTTGCGCAGCCAGGTGGAAGACGCCATGGCGGAGTTGGTGAGCTGGGGATTGGTCAACGCCGACGGCTTCTCTGGTCTGCGCGCGTTGATTCAACCGCCGTCAACGCGGAATCGCGGACGCGGCCGGCGTTCTCGCCACCGACTCAGTGGAAGTATCGAAGCAGCCGGCCGCTGGACTGCGCTCGCGGTCAAGCCACGCGCGCGTGGCGATGACGATGTCGCACACATCGCCTGGACGCTGCTAATCCGATATGGCGTGGTATTCCGTGCGCTGTTGGAAAGGGAAACGGCGATCCCAACGTGGCGGGATCTGATATATGTCTATCGCCGTCTCGAAGCACGCGGCGAAATCCATGGCGGCCGGTTCGTTTCCGGATTTGCCGGCGAGCAGTTCGCCTTGCCCAGCGCAGCAGCCCGCCTCAAGCGGGAACAATCACGGAGCGATACGGGTGAATGGGTGGCGGTCTCGGGATCGGACCCACTGAATTTGGTGGGAATCATCTGCCCTGGACCCCGGGTACCGGCGTTGGCGGGAAACCGCGTTTTGTACCGCGACGGGATACCTGTTGCCGTTCGGCTGGAAAAACGAATCGAGTGGCTGGTTAAGATCGAACCCGACGCCGCTTGGCGATTGGAAAGACTCCTAAACGGATTCGCAGCGCCGGGAACAATTCCCGACATACGGCATGATCCCGTTCGTGCTCAGGCCGGCCGAGGACCGTTGTAAGAAGACGAATCGTCATCGTGATATCCGCGCCGTTCGCGCAGGATTTCCGCTTCACGGCGGAGCACGTACTGCACAATCAATTCTTTGTCGGTCTCTCTTAGGTCGACAAATCGAACCCCGACATGTCGTCGGCCGTTTTTGCCCACCGGGCCACATCGGACCACGCGACCAAGGACTTTCAATCCAGCGTTCATGGCCGGCAACACCAACCGGATGTCCAACTGCGTTCCCGGCGAAATAGGCTGATCCACCTCGAATGACACCCCTTCAGCAGACATGTTCACGGTTTGCCATAGATTGCCGTCGTGACGCATCTCTTTTAGCAAGAGCACCTGGAATATCCGCTGTAGCTTGAGATCAATCCGCCCGATGTACTTGGCGATTGCCGATGAATCGGCAGCCGCTTGTCGGTGCAGCAACTTCAGTTCGTGCTGGATTTGATTGAATTCGGAGGTCAAGAAAAAAAGTTCGGGCTGGCTGCCACCCAGTTCGGGTGCCGAAACCAATGCCTCATCGACGATCCCATATTGAAACGGCAGAACATCGGATACTCGATTGAACTCGCGTTGTTCCTCATCCATTGGTGGCGGAGATGCGTCGGACGTCATGGTGTACTCGGATCTAAAACGTTGTACTGTTCTTCGGAAACGGCCTCCAAGCCTTCCACGTCACCGATCGTTTCCGAAGCCATAGCCTGGATCAGAGCCAGCTCAACGCGGCGATTTAGAGCCCGATTGACTGGCGTATCGTTCGGCGCGATGGGTCGGGTATCGGCGTGACCTTGAACCGTGATGCGTTTGGGATCCAACGGGATCGCTTGCAGGATTCTGAGCACGACCGTCGCCGCCCGCGCAGCGGACAGATCCCAATTGGAGCGAAACTCTTCGTTATAAATCGGCACGTTGTCGGTATGCCCGGACACCAGCACATCACCCTCCGTCAACTCAATGGCCCGGGCCAGTTTGACGATCACCGGGGAGAACGGTTCGATCAATTCGGCCTCTCCGGAGGGAAAAGATCCGGTTTCCGGGATACGCAAAATCAACTTACGGCCCATTCGTTCGAGCTCCACCAGGCCGGCATTCAATTCTTGCTTGAGCAGTTCGCGGATTTTGGATTCCGCCTCACGAGCCTTCCGCAACGCCTCGTCCATTTCGATAGCCGCCTTGCGGTTGCGTGGAACGTTGACCATGCTGGATTGACTTTCAGCCTTAATCACCTGCTGAACGCTCGGGGTCGCCTGCTGTTGAATCGTCTTGATCGGCGTAGGATCGGGACGCCCGGGCGAAAACTCACGGGCGATGTAGCTCGTCCCCGTGGGATTGTCCTTGGCGAAAATTTGCCGCTGAATCCCGAATGCCTCGCGCATCGATCCCATCACCTGTTTGTATTTTTGGATATCCATCTCGGAAAACGACAACAGCAACACGAAAAAACACATCAACAAAGTACTGAGATCGGCAAAGGTGGCCATCCATTGCGGGGCCCCGGCGGGCCTTGGCTTCTGCTTCTTGTTCCCCTGCACGAGCGTTCCACCTCGGACCGACTAAGCGGCCTCTTGGCCCGTACTGGCTTCGCGCAGCGCGGCGGGCAGATAAGTCTTGAGCAACTCTTCGATCACGCGGGGATTGAGCCCCTCTTGGATGGAGGCCAAACCTTCCAGCAACAGGGTTCGGTTCAAGCGTTCTTCGCTGTTGCGGTTGGCCAGTTTGTCGGCGATGGGCAGTGCCAAGGCATTGGCAATAATCGCGCCGTACAAGGTTGTGAGCAACGCCACAGCCATGGCCGGACCGATGGATTTTGGATCGCTCATGTTGGAGAGCATCTGAACCAGCCCGATCAGCGTTCCAATCATCCCCATGGCCGGCGCCACATCACCCATGGCACGGAACACCTTCTCACCCACCTCATGCCGTTCGATGGTCAGCTCGATTTCCTGACTGAGGACTTTTTTCACAAACTCCGGCTCGTGGCCGTCGATAATCAGTTGCAACCCTTGCTTGATGAACTCGTTCTCGACGGGATGGTTCTCCAGCGCAAGCAAACCTTGTTTACGGGCAATACCGGCCAACTCGACTGTTTGCGAAATCAGCATACTGGGATCTTCGGCCTTAAAGGAGAAGGCCCGGCCGGCCACTTTGAAGGCGCCAAAAAACTGGCCAATGGAAAATTTCATGAGCACGGCCATCACCGTGCCACCGACAACGATCAGGATCGACGGAATATTGAGAAATACCCCGGCGCTACCGCCGACGAGAATCGCAGCGGTGATAACACCTATTGCGCCGATCAATCCAATGAGAGTGGCCAGATCCATAACGTATTTATCGCCTCGTTAAACACCTACCGGTCCGTGCTTGGCCATCAGTTGGCGAAACCGCCCCCATCGACGCCGCTCACCGGCAAGACTTTCTTGTTATTTCTCCACCAGCCGCCCAAAAGTGCACCGTCTACACGCTCCGCCTCGAAACGGCGCCAAATAATATTCGCGTGCGCTACTCATTGTCGTTGAGAGATCGCCTTTGGTTGTATCGACTGACTAACGGCGTTCTTGAACCTCGCCAACTGCCAAGCAGCAGACTTCGATGGCGCCCGAAATGGCCGCCTAACACGGAGCTCTTAAGTATGTCCCTGCCGAGACGCTAACTCCCTTGTCTGCACGTGACACGAATGGATGGATCGTTCTAAAACACAGCAACATCAGTTACGCGATGCGAATCTTCAGGCAACAAAACAGCAAGAATAAGCAATCGTCGACATCCGGTCAGCCGGCCGAAGGCAGCAAAGACGAAAATGGGCTGGACGCCATGGAAGCGGCCGCTTCCATGTTACGTATCCTGGGAAACCACGCCTTCGAGCTCGAAGGGAACGACCACAATACGTTTACCGATAACTGTGAACGATGGGCGCGACACCTCGCTACGGGAAGTCAACCGCCTCTGGAAAACGCCGACCACCAGGATGTGGGGGACACCAACAAACCGATGTTTGGGCCAGGCGGCGCGAATTCACCGCGAAATTGGACCGATGCCATTCAATTCTTCCGGACCCGGCGGGTTCGCGAACAAGCCTTCGTCAACCGGAGATTGCGCGAACAGACGAGTCTCATCTGGGACTTGGCCGACACCTTGAAGGCCGCACAAAAAGGCAACGCCACCAGCGAGAAAACCATCGACACAGAACTCAACCAATTCGGGCAAGTGGTCGAAGGGGGCGCCTTAGCACAAATACAGACCCAATTCAGTCGGCTCGCCGACAACGTTCGTCACACGTTGGAAGAACAACGAGAGGATTTCAAAAAACAGGTCCAAACGCTTAAGTCTCGCTTACAGGAAGCGGAACGGGATCGCGATATGTCGCGGTCTGAAGTCCAGTTAATGAATCGGCAGCTCACCGCCATGCGCGAAGACCTTCAAGTCATTCGCCGGCAACTCGAGCTGGACCCGCTGACGCAAGTCTATAACCGGGGAGCGTTTGACCAAACCATCCGGCGGTACATCGACCTGGCTTTGGTTTCCGGCCAAACGTTGGCACTGATGATGTTGGATGTGGACCACTTCAAAGCGATTAATGATCGATACGGCCATTTGGCGGGCGACCAAGTATTAATCGCACTGGGCAAAACCCTCACACGGGCATTTTTGAGAAAGGACGATTTTCTAGCACGCTACGGCGGCGAAGAATTTACCATTCTGCTGTTCGTATCGGAGATTTCCGATATGGAGAAAGTATCTCAAAACGTTTTGAATAAAGTGGCCGACATGGAAATTCAAAGAGTTCCCGAGGCAACGATCACCTGCTCAATCGGCTATACCTTCCTGAACTCCAGCGACACACCCGATTCTCTGATCCGACGGGCGGACGAAGCGCTATACCGAGCCAAGGCCAACGGGCGAAATCGTTTCGAGGTCGGCTAAGGGGGCCACCTCCTATCGGTCACGGCCAAGGACGATTGAAACAAACGCCGGCGCAACGCCGACTCAGCGGGGTCGTCAGGATTGGCGAGGCGAATGTCCCGAAGGGTGGGTAACAGGTCCATAAAGATCTCAAAAGTGACCGGATCGAAATGCGTACCGCACCCGCGCGACATCATGCGAATGACCTCGTCTTCGGGCATGGGCGCTTTGTAAACGCGGGGGTGAATCAGAGCATCATAGACATCTACGATGGCCACGATTCTCGCCGAGACCGGAATCTCCTGCCCCCTCAACCGAGCAGGATAGCCGGTTCCGTCATACCGCTCGTGGTGATAATGGGCGATCTCCGCCGCAAGCTTTAGCATGGGTACACTGGAGCCTTCTAGCATTCTTGCACCCAGCTCGGAGTGGGTTCGCATAATCGCCCATTCGCCCGCGTTTAGCCGTCCCGGTTTACGAAATATCCGATCAGGTATGCCGATCTTGCCAATATCATGCATCGGCGCAGCCAACCGGATTTCATCGACTCGCTCTTGATCCCAACCCATGGCTTCGGCCATGCTGGCCGAGTACAACCCGATCCGACGAACATGTGCACCTGTTTCCTCGTCTCTCAGACCCGCGGCAGCCAGGAGCCGGTGAGCCAACTCTTCTTCACGACATCGAATCGCCTCGGTGCGACGCCGGACTTCTTCCTCCAAATTCTCAGCTTTCAGGGCAATTTCGCGCGCAACCTGGAGTTGCCCGAGGTGATGTTCGAACTCATCTCCCAAGCGTTCGATCATCAACACACAACAACCCTCCCGCCGAACGGCGAGGGCACGGAACGCTTGACCAGACGCGTCGCCGCCCTCGCACCAAGGTCCAGAGTTGAGCGTGCCCTCTCCGGGCATTGCCCAAAAGATTTCAGCCTGCTGCAGAAACGCTTCCAGAAACGACCCCGGCTCAGCCAGCTGGACTGTGGAATCTGCGCCCGTCGTGTCTGCAAACACTGTAAACCAGGGCGGTGGCCGCATCAGTGGCCGAAAGCCATCCACACCCACCCGTTCTAGGGCCATCCAGCCCAAAGTGGGCAACACCTCGGCCAGGGGATGCTCTCCGGCCGGGGAATGGTCGGCACCGGAATCGGTGACCGACATCTAGTGGCACTCGTTGCAGGTTTCAGCCAACACCCGGTGGGTGAGGGATTCGAACATTTCGTCCACCCCTTCTCCGGTGCGCGCACTCGTAAACATCACATCGAATCCTTTGGCTTTTATGGCTTCGATTTGGTTTTGCTCAATGCGCCAGTCTGCCTTTAGATCACATTTATTCAAGGCAAGCACAAACGGAACAGGCCCAACAATGCCTTTGGCGCTCTCCTGCAGAGACGCTGCTTTCGAGAGCGTCGAGGCGCGCGTTCCGTCTGCCACCAACAGGTAGGCCGATGCACCGCGAAGGTGGCTAAAGTGCAACGGATGAAAGTCGTCTTCACCCTCTAAATCCCAGAGCATCAGAGTCACTGCCTGACCGTGGACCCGCAGCTGTTTTTTATCGACCTTCACCCCCACCGTGGTGTGATATCGCTCCGAGAACAGGCTGTCCACGCAGCGACGAACCAAGCTGGTTTTACCGACTGCGTAAGCGCCGAGCATACATATCTTCTTTTGAAGCACAGCTCCGTTCTCCAAAAAATCCAGTTCGCCGTCCGTTAATTGTCCGCCGCCGATACGCCCGGCGAGGCCATAGGTAGCCGGCGGGATTTCGCCACCGAGTCGATTCGACGACCGATACCAAGCTATGGGCCCAAATCGATTTTCAACTCGACCCGCCGCTGCTGGGACGAATTGCCGTCGGGCTCGGCCGGTGAAACACCCATCCCCACCACTTCGGTGCGGATCGCCTCACCCAGACCCGACGCCCGCAACGCCGTGGCCACAGATTGCGCACGCTCCAGGCTCAAACGACGATTAAATGCCTCACTGCCGACGGAATCGCTGAAACCCCGAACCTGTATCACCAAGCGCTGCTCTAACATACCCGCCAAATCATTTAAACGCCCTAATCGCTCGAGTAGCGGGCTCACGATCGGCGATGGATCTTCCGGCAACGCACTCTCGCCCGCGTCGAACAAGATCCGGATGGCTTCAATCTCGGATTTTAATTCCTGGAACAAAGCCTCCGGCGCCGGCAATACGGTCAGTTGGCTGACATCGATCGCACCGATTCCGGCCACTTGCCCATAGCGCGCGGGTGCCGCCCTCGCCCACGCCACCGACGCTTCGCCCTCGATCCATAACGTCGAGCCGCTTAGCGCCAACTGAACCGTGGGCAGCGGCGGCCACGCCCTAAGGGCGCGCGCCAAGACCATTTGATCATTCAGCGACAAAAACGGCTGCCACTGCCATTCGATACGATCGACGCCGGCCCATTGAATTTGACTGAGCGCTTGATCGGGGGAGGCACTTGGATCTTTTAGCCCGCGCACAAAATAGCCACCCGATTGACGGCCGGATTTGATAACGATCAAACCCGGGACTTGCTCTAACGCGCTCACTGTTTGCAAGAAACCTCTCGTATCCTGATAACGTCCCCAGGCCCACCAGCCGAGCAGGCTGACGATCAACGCAATCAGTATCAGCGCCAGCCAGGGACGAGATTGCGACGCATCGGTTCGCAATTTTTCTTGTAGACACGGTTCGAGGATGGTATCGACGCGTTCGAATCGGCTGTTATCGCCCTGAAATCCGCGCAGTTCGTCCGACATCAGCCAATGGACTTGCTCCACCGCACGATTGAGGTCATCAGTAAAGGGTTCGGGCGGCTGGCCGCGTACCACCGCAGCGACGATGGCATGTTGACCAAAGGCGGTGTAAACTGCGTAGTCCCCCATCACCGTGGCGGCCGGACCGGCTTCATCCGCGCCGAATGCATCCTGGATAACGTCTTGAACCGCCGTCAACATGCCGGCGACCATGTCGGGGTCCTGATAGGTGCTGTCCGGACGGGCGATGTGCCTCAGCAGTATTCCCGTTTCCCGGTGGATCAAAAAGACTTGCTCCACCCGATAGACCAGTGTTCGCAGCAATAACAACTCGGCGAACGGGCGGCGTGTCGCCCATGCCTGCAACCGCAACTTGAGAGAAGCCGGACTAAAGGCATGTTGCAACAGCTGATCGAGTGTCCGCACCATGCCCGAGATGGCTTCGCGAACGGATCGGCGAACGGCGGGCCCGATGACTGGGAAAAGTGCGTCAGCCAAGGGATAAGGATCTTCCCTGACTGAACGGTGGATCGCCTCCTCGACGGAAGGCTCCAGCGCGTCTGCCAGTTCGTGCCCTTCATCACTGCGCCGGGCAACGGCTTCGGCAATGATCTCGGCCACGAATCGCGCTCGGCCGGCCGGGTCATGTAGCGTGTCCTTGAGCGCCAACACCTCCTCATACTCGGCACCCAGGAGCAGTGATCGCAGTCGTTGCAGATCCGACTCGATTTTCTCCTCTTCCAGGTCACTCGCCTGAGGGCTGTTCATGTGGCGCTATCGCCCCAGTGGGCGTCAGTTGACGTTGTCCGAAGTCACATCTGAGGCCAGTCGTTGGAATAGCTCCGCCAACATGGCCCGGTCGGCTTTACCCTGACCCAAGCTACTTCGAACATCGGTCAGCGCCGACATCGCTTCGCCATGGCGAGTATCAAGCAAATGTCTCAACTGCCCGAACTGCTCTTCGACTGAGTGCCGCAATTCGACGAGGGATGCAGAAGCGGCATCACGTACGTTGTGGATCAACGTTTTCAATCGCTCAAGCTCCTCTCTCAGCGCCACGACCTCTTGGCTTCTTCGATCGGACTCGTCGACGAGCGCTTGATCGATCCGCTTCGTTTCTGACTCGACACGCTCATTGAGCGATTGAAAAGCGTGGTCGGTCGTTCCACGCAGTTGATCTATTCGGGTTTCGACCGATGCCGCAAAGTCCGCCAGCCCCCGCTTTTGCTCGCGAAGCTGAGCACCGAACAAGATATCCCGTACCTGCTCGAGCTCGGCTTGCGTCGCCGGAATCTCAGAAGACGGTTGATGCTCGTCCGGTACCAGTTTTTCCGCAACGTCGGAAGGACGCGCTTTGGCACTCGCCTTCGCTTTTTCGGTAGTTGCCGCCATAGGGGAGTCCTCGAAAACAGCTCAAAAACAGGTGGAGCCGCGCTTGCGTTTAGATCGGCTTTTCACATTGCAACGAACTGAGGGCGAGATACCCAAAGCCGCGGTGATGAATGCCTATATACGCCATTTGCGAAATGTTTTTGCAATTAATGCATAGCCATTAAGAATGGAGTCTAGACGACTTGCCGGCTGATCGAAAGCGTCAATTCACTATTTGTTCACGCTAATGGGGCTGCCATTGACTACGGATCGACCACATGGGTGTTAAGTGGAGGCAAAAACCGCCGTCGTGAGAAACCTCAACCTGGCGACGGGAAAACGCCGACAAGTCACCGCATCAGGACGCCTTCCGGCATGATGTGCTCATACTGAGCCAATCGCTCTCGCAGTTCCGACGGGAGCGGGCTGGACAGCTGACGCTCGAAATCGAACCAAACCAGAACGCAGGTCGCCTGTGCGGCAGGTGCCGATTCTCCGGCCCGAAGAATGATCTGGTCGGTAATCAAACTGCTGCGACCCACTCGAGATATGCGCGTGAAAATCTCCAGCTCTTGGGGGAAGGTTAGTTGACTAATGAATCGGCATTGAGCATCGGCCAAAATGATGTTTTCACCTTCCGCTCTGATGGTAAGCCCTAACCCCTCAGTCATATAGGCGACGCGCGCCGACTCCAAAAATCTAAAATAATTGACATTATTAACGTGGCCGTAGGCATCCAGATCACCCCAACGTACTGACATGGGGAACCGGTGGCGAAAATCTGTTACTTCCATCAATTCACTCGATGCGAGGTTGTCAAAAGGCTCATTGTAACTGAGCAATCGCGCCAATCGGCGATCGCACTAGAATTTCAATATTGAGGTCACGCACAATACGGAGACATCATGGCCCTGTCACAAATTAGCGCCCGGGACGGCGAAACGTATCTGATCGAACTCCGATTGAGCGGTATCCAGCAATTGTTCGACACGCTGGACCCCGCGCCTTTTCTCGAAAAAGATCTGGACACTAAGGTGGTGTCATATCTGGTGGAATCGGTCGAAGAACTACCGCGCACCGCCCCCATCAAGCTGATATTCCACTCGTCTAAACATACCGACGCCGACGCCGCGCGTTGGCTGCCCGAGGCGATTCACAACTATTTCGCCTATCGGGCCGACCTTTCCCGACGCGAGCTGCGGGAACTCCTTCGACGGGGTCGGACCTCACTTGTCGTTGGACTGATCTTTTTATTTAGCTGTATCGCGATGGGCGAGGTCATCGGTTCTTTCACCACCGGCATGACGGCCTCTGTGGCAAGAGAGGGCTTGCTGATCGGCGGTTGGGTGGCGATGTGGCGGCCGATCGAGATTTTTCTCTATGATTGGTGGCCTATACGCGCCCAACGACGACTGGCAATACGATTGGCGCAAGCCCCCGTGGAACTTCGAACCGAACCGCATTCATGAGCTGGGTTTCTGCGCGACCAGAAAATAACCCAACGGGAATGCCTTGGCGGTTCTTTGCGAAACCCGTTTACCCAAGCGGCTTCGCACAACCAACGCAGCGAGGTGCTGAATCGCAGAGGCTATCGCGTCACCCACCCGCGGTACCAACAGGGCATTTTTTGCCGTCAGATCCGCCAATACCTCCGGCGCCCCGCCGAGAGGGTAGAGAACACGCACCTCCAGCCCCGATTGGACCAACAAGCGCCGCAATGCAAACTCGGTATACCGATAATAGTCGTGTGGCAGTTCGTGCAACCAATACAGAAACGGGACATTCATGATCAAATGCCCACCCGGTGCCAATACGCGCGTTATCTCGGAGCAGAGTGCCGCGGGTTCAGGGATGTGTTCTAGCACGTCGGATAAGATGACCGTATCGAAGCGCTCGTCATCGAGGGGCAACGGTGCGGTCAAATCCGCTTCGTAGTCCAGGAACTCCCGCCTGTGCACGGATTCCGGCCAATCGACGCAGATGTTCTCGGTCACCAGCGCTTGATAAGCCTGAAAAAGCGGGACTTCAGCGCAGCCCAGATCCAAAAGCCGGCCCTGGCAGTATTCTGGTAAAGCCGACTCATAAGCCCGAGCGATCAGGTCAGCGAACAACCAACTCCCCGCACCAACGAAACGCCGATCACGGGAAGCCCGTAAACGCCCCCCGGCCAGCACATACTTTGTGGGATGCCACCGCGCTTGGTTTTTCATCTTAGAGCCCATCCCTGGTGCTATCGTGCTATGGGGTGCAGTCTATGGTAGCTCGAGAGCGTGGCGCACTGACCCTAACGGCGTTGCGCCGCAGATCCCTAACGAGGAAGACCCACGGCTTGGGGAGCGACCGGCAGCAGCTCGTCTGATATAACCCGGCGATAGGTCTCCATCAAAATCCGGGCATCGGTACTGGCGCGGTGTCGTGTCAGCGCCAAATCACGGACAACCTCGCGTTTCACAGCGGTCCAACGTACTGCGTGCTCCTCGGTCAACAAACACCGCAACGATTCCAGCCGAAACCTCTGAGCGATGTCCGCATGATGAAAAAGCAAAGCGAGCCAAGCGGTATCGTGGCCCCATGCATCGGTGTACACCGTCTTCTCTAGCAGTAGCTCATTGAGCTGGGCAGCCACGTATCGCACCGATCGCCCGTGCTTGGTCAAGGTCTCTCGTGAAAGCCCGTGCACCGCCGCAGCCTTGGGATCCCAGTGCTGCCATTCAGGCTCGGGCTGAATCAGAAAGCAATGCGCCGCGACGCCATACTGCACAAAACCCACTTCGATCGGGTAGCTACCTTTGCCGAAACCAGATGCTTCGACATCGATAAATGTCGGATTTCTAATCGCGTCCATTGGTTATTATGCTTGTTTACTCTAACCCGACCGTAGTCTCCCAACGCGGAAGAATATTCGGGCCTATGGCATTAAAGGCCAGTACGTATTCCGGCCTTTATCGGCCATTTATTAGCTGCGTTGAACAGGAAATGTCGATTCGACCCTATATCGTGATCTGAATCATGTACGCACCAATGTATCAGGAACGTCCGCCTGGGGCGACTGGGGAAGACTTTGTTGGCTTAGTGCGGTGGAAAGGTGTTAAGGCGAGAGGTGATCGGCACTGGCCTGAGCCTCGCCGCGAGCTGCGGGTAATTGCAATGGCGGATGGTTCGCTCGTAGGCGAATCCAATTAACCGAGTGAAGTATTGCGGGTTGGAGAACAATGCGCCGCTCGAGATAGTACTTGCCGGGGAAGTCCAACAGCGTCAGTCCAATCAGAATGGTCAACATACCCTGCCCAGGCAGGACAAGCATGGCCAAGCCGGCCGTCAATATCACCACCCCCAAGACATTTTTGGTTAACACCAAAAGCCAGTGCACCAGCCAGTGACGCTGGGTGCGCGCGAACGGGTTTCGCCGCTCCTTCATGAAGTAATCAGGCGGCATGCGAGTCACGATAATCGGCAACAAGGCAATCGTGCCGAAGAAACTGAGCACGGACAGAGGAAATACCCACCAAAGATCGACCGCACCGTCGGTCAGCCACTCAAACATAAACGTGTCTTTCTCCTGATTCCGCACGCAAAGGCTTGTTCAATACTCGTTACTTTGACCATCATCACGGAAACTGGTTCTTAGTGTTTCCATCGGCTGTTACTGATGATTCGGCTTTACGGGAATCGGGCCGCGCAGTTGTTCGAACATAAACCCGATACCCCGCTTCGTCGGCGGTATTTCCGCCGCATCGGATAACGCAAACCACGGCACGGAGGGTGAACGATGGTGAGTCCGATGGTAGTTGCCGTTCAGCAACCAATAACGCACCCACGCCGGCAGAGCGACATCCAACGCCTCTCCGTTGTTTCCGATCGCCGTGCCGTAATGATAGGCATTGTCATTGAGCGATACGAACAAGGCCCGAAACACGAGCGCAACCCCTAAAATCCAAGCGTATTCCCCATACAAGCGCCAAGCCAACAGCAATACTAGTACAACCATCGCGGCGTCCATACGCGCGAGCCACACTCGCCGCGGCTGGAGCAGATGCGACTTGAGCTTAATTAAGGCCGGAATATTTGCGCCACCGCGCGCCAATACCATGCGATCGCTGAGCGCTCGCAGCCACCGCATGGGTAGAAAAATCACGATATTTGTCAGTAGTTCGGCGACATAAAACCCGCCCAACAAGCGCGGATAGTAGCTCAGACGCGCCAAGTAGCCGGACCAAGTCCCGGGAACATACAACTCGCCCTGAGCATGACCGGTCCGGTTAATCAGATGGTGGTAGAGATGGCCGAACTGTAACAGCGAGAACGAAGTTCCAAACAGGACGGCGAGCAGACGACCCGCAGTTTCGTTGCCGACCCGGGTCGGCATCAGCAGGCCATGGATCGCTTCGTGAATCAGCGCCCACAACGTGGGGGTGACAAGAACGGCCGGTATCAGCGTCCACGCGAGATCGGAACCAAAGCGTTTAATTAACCAAGGCGCCCCGAAGAATAGGTAAAACTGCAACGCCACGACCAGCAGAACAAGCCCGACATTGATCAACGTGGGGATACATTTGCGGTAAGCCGAACTGGCCGAGATTTTCTGGCGTTCACCCATAGAACTGCCGAAGCCCTGCGGCCCCCGGTGGTGTCTTTGTGGATCAACGTCCTATGATACGGCCCTGATATGACGTTCAGGCGACAGACACTGTCAAAGCCCC